>DFKM01000092.1 GCA_002373555.1 Lachnospiraceae bacterium UBA3645 | reverse complement strand
ATCACCTTCCTGGATACGCCCGGACATGAGGCATTCACAGCCATGCGTATGCGGGGCGCCCAGGCAACGGATATCGCGATCCTCGTTGTGGCGGCGGATGACGGCGTTATGCCACAGACCATCGAAGCCATCAACCATGCGAAGGCAGCCGGCGTGGAAGTGATCGTAGCGATCAACAAGATCGACAAGCCCGGCGCGAATGTGGACCGGGTCATGCAGGAACTGACCGAGTACGGTCTGATTTCCGAAGAATGGGGCGGCTCGAACATCTTTGTTCCGGTCTCCGCAAAGACCGGCGAGGGGATCGAGAACCTGCTGGAATCCGTCCTTCTGGTCGCAGAGGTGATGGAACTGAAGGCAGATCCCGACCGTCTGGCAAGAGGTATCGTGATCGAAGCCGAGCTGGATAAGGGCAGAGGCCCTGTCGCCACCGTCCTGGTACAGAAGGGTACCCTGCATGTCGGCGACAGTGTGGCAGCCGGTTCCTGCTACGGCAAGATCCGCGCCATGATCGACGACAAGGGACGCAGAGTAAAGACGGCCGGTCCTTCCGATCCGGTCGAGATCCTGGGTCTCGGCGATGTGCCGAATGCCGGCGAGATCTTTGTTGCCACCGAGACCGAGAAGGAAGCAAGATCCTTCGCAGAGACATTCATCGCAGAAGGCAAGAAGAAGCTGCTTGACGATACCAAGGCAAGACTGTCCCTGGATGATCTGTTCAGCCAGATCAAGGCCGGCAATGTCAAGGAACTCAACCTGATCATCAAGGCCGATGTACAGGGTTCCGTGGAAGCCGTGAAGCAGAGCCTGACCAAGCTCTCGAACGAGGAAGTCGTGGTCAAGGTCATCCACGGCGGCGTCGGCGCGATCAACGAATCCGACGTCAGCCTGGCTTCCGCCTCCAATGCGATCATTATCGGATTCAATGTCCGTCCGGATCCCATGGCGAAGTCTGTCGCGGAGCGCGAACAGGTGGACGTACGCCTGTACAAGGTCATCTATCAGGCAATCGAGGATGTGGAAGCAGCCATGAAGGGCATGCTGGATCCCGTTTTCGAAGAGCGTATACTCGGCCATGCCGTGGTGCGTCAGACCTTCAAGGCTTCCGGCGTCGGAACCATCGCCGGTGCCTATGTGCTTGACGGAAAGATCACCCGCGGATGCAAGTGCCGCATAAGACGCGGAGACGAAGAGCTCTTTGACGGCGATCTTGTATCCCTGAAGCGCTTCAAGGATGACGTGAAGGAAGTGCTCACAGGCTTTGAGTGCGGCCTTGTATTTGACAAATTCAATGATCTTCAGGAAGATGACACCGTGGAAGCCTATGATATGGTGCAGGTGGAGAGGACCTGAAGCGTCTGACAGAAAAAAGAGTCCGCAGATACGGCGGACTCTTTTTGGAAATATCCCGGAGGTGCGTGATGAGAAAGAACAGCATCAAGAATACAAGAATCAACAGTGAAGTGCAGAGGGCGCTCAGCACCATTATCAGGGAGGAAGTCAAGGATCCCAGGGTAGATCCGCTCCTTTCGGTCACGGATGTCATCGTGGCGCCGGATCTGAAGACGGCCAAGGCCTATATCAGTGTCCTGGGGGATGCGGAGAAGCTCGCGGCAACGATCGACGGGCTGAAGAAGGCCGAAGGCTATATCCGGAGCTGCCTCGCAAAATCCGTCAATCTGCGGAATACGCCGCAGATCACATTCATTCCGGATACATCCATCGCTTACGGCGTCGCCATGACGAAGCGGATCGATGAGGTAGCCGCCGCGATCCCGGACAGAACAGAGGAGGAAGCGGATGAAGAAGCTTGAGGAACTGGTGCCGGAAGAAGGTTCGGTCGTGATCCTGGGCCATGTGCGGCCCGACGGCGATTGTGTCGGTTCCTGTCTGGCCGCTTATCTGTATCTCACGAAACTGCGCCCGGAACAGGAGATTCGGCTGATCCTGGGGCCGTTTGCGGACAGCTTCCGGATGCTTTCCGGCAGCGAACGGATCGAACATGATTTTACCGGTACGGCGGATATCTGCCTGTGCCTGGATACCTCTGACCGGGAACGGCTGGGGGATGGCGCGGCGCTGTTTGACCGGGCAAAGACCCGGATCTGCATCGATCACCATCATACAAATACCGGCTTTGCGGATGTCAATGTCATCTGCGGCGAGATCAGCTCCGCCTCGGAACTGCTGGCGGGAATGCTGGATGCGGAGGTCGTGGATCAGGCAATCGCCGAAAGCCTGTATCTCGGCATCGTGCATGACACAGGCTGTTTCAAGCACAGCAATACAAAAAGAGCGACCATGGAGACGGCCGGAAGACTGCTCGAATACGGCGTGTCCTCTTCCCGGATCATCGACGATACCTTTTTCCGGAAGACGTTCCGGCAGAACCGGCTGCTCGGAAGAGCGCTGACGAATGCGGCGCTTTTTCTGGACGGGAAAATGATCGGCACGGCAGTCACAATGCAGGATATGGCGGAATTCTCCGCTGACAGCCGCGATACGGACGGCATCGTCGACCAGATCCGCGTCACGGACGGCGTGGAGATCGCGGTCTTTCTCTATGAGCTGACGCCCGGGGAATATAAGATCAGCATGCGGAGCAATACCTGCGTGGATGTTTCCGCGATCGCCGGTCAGTTCGGCGGCGGCGGGCATGTGAGAGCCGCCGGCGGCAGTTCTTCTGCGAGCCCGGAGGTCATTTTTGAAAAGATCGCAGCGCTTGCCGGCGAACAGTTGAAAGGGCAGGTCTGACAGATCCATGGACGGAATACTGCTGATTGATAAGGAAGCCGGATTTACTTCCCATGACGTTGTTGCAGTCCTGCGCGGCATACTGCATCAGAAAAAGATCGGCCATGCGGGAACGCTGGATCCCGATGCCACGGGACTGCTGCCGGTGTGTCTCGGCAAAGCGACGAAATGCGTGAATCTGGCTGCGGATGCCGATAAATGCTACCGGGCTGTCATGCGGCTCGGCATCGTGACGGACACACAGGATATGAGCGGGACGGTCCTGCGGGAAAGCCCGGTCACGGTAAACGAGGAGGATGTCCGCGCTGCTGTGCTCGGATTTGTCGGCGGCTACGATCAGATCCCGCCGATGTACTCTGCCAAGAAAGTGAACGGTCAGAAGCTTTATGATCTGGCTCGGAAGGGGAAAGAGATCCGCCGGGATCCGGCGCGGATCATGATCCATGCGATCACGATCGAAGCGATTTCCCTGCCGGAGGTCACCATGACCGTCCGCTGCGGAAAAGGCACCTATATCCGGACCCTCTGTCATGATATCGGGGAGCGGCTCGGCTGCGGCGCGGCGATGAAGGAACTGCGGCGTACGGCGGTGTCCGGTTTCCGGGTCGAAGATGCGGTGACGCTGGAGGAAGTCCGGCAGTTCGCCGATGAGGGCACGGCGGAAGCACATATCATTCCCGTCAGGGATCTGTTTGACGGGTATAAACGTTTTACAGTCTCTCCGGAGCATGAAAAGGCACTCCTGAACGGCAATGCGCTTTTCCTGCAATGGGGACAGGCATCGGACCGGTTTGCCGACGGAGAACCGGCGGCGGTCTTTGACAGCCGCGGCGAACTGCAGGCCGTTTACCGCTTTGCCGGAGCGGAAGGACGTCTCGTGCCGTTGAAAATGCTATTAACAAGATAAGGGTGTGGATCACAGTTCATGCAGTTTTTTGATGACATCAATAAAATACCCCCGCTTCCGTCCGCTGTCGTGATCGGAAAATTTGACGGGATGCATCTCGGACATAAAAAGCTGATCACCACGGCGGTCCGGGAAAAGCAGCCGGGAATGCAGACGGTCGTGTTCACTTTTTCCGAACCGCCTTCGAAGCTGCTTTCGGGAACCTGCGGAAGAGGACAGCTCATCACCGGGGCGGAGCGGAAAGCACTGGCGGAAGCCTTCGGCGCCGATGTGCTCGCCGAATATCCGTTTGACGAGCATACCAGAAAAATGTCCGCAGAGGATTTCTATGAAAACATTCTGAGACGGACCCTGCATGCGGAGATCATCGCGGCCGGACCCGACTGCGCCTTCGGCTATCAGCGGAGAGGAGATCTTGCATTTCTGAAGCGGATGGAAAGAGAAGGCGGGATCCGTGTCGTGCCCGTGGACAAAGCGCAGTATCTCGGGGAAGATATCAGCAGCACCAGGATCAAGGCGGCGCTCGGTGCGGGAAAAATGGAACATGTCAATGCGATGCTGGGATACGAATACGGTTTCCGGAGCGAGGTCGTACACGGAAGACATCTGGGACATTCCCTCGGCTTCCCGACCATCAACCAGAACCCGCCGCAGGAGAAGGCCCTGCCGCCGTTCGGTGTATACGCCGCCAGAGTGACGGTAAACGGACAGACTTATGCAGGCGTAGCCAATGTCGGCGTAAAACCGACAGTCTCCTCGGATGCGCCCGGCGTGGAAACCCATTTGATCGGTTTCGACGGAGATCTTTACGGCGAAGAAGCGGATGTACGGCTTCTTTCCTTTCTCCGGCCGGAACGGAAATTTCAGGATCTGGCATCTCTTTCTGCGCAGATCGAAACAGACCGGAAGACGGTTCTTGAAAGGAATGTGATCGGATGAGAAAGCTGACAGCTGTCTTCCTGCTTGCAGCATCGTTTCTCCTGCTGCCGCACACTGCTTACGCCGTTTCCGACGGGATCGCCGGCAGCGCTGATATTCTGTCAAAATACGAAGACTGGATCGCCGGACAGCGGCAGGCTGCCGAAGAGACCGAAGCGGATGAAGAAATGGTGTCCGATGAGGAAGCAGCGGAGATCCAGATCGAGCTGGCCAAGGAAGGTTCGCTCGAGGAACTGATGCAGAAGTTCGAGGAACTCGGCATCGCCAGCATAGAGAACGGTTACCTGAATATCCGGGAGAAGCCGGAAGACGACGCGAAGGTGATCGGAAAGATGGTCGGCAGCGATGTCTGCGATATCAGGGAGACGGTCGGTGAATGGTATCATATCGTCTCCGGGCCGGTCGACGGATATGTATCACAGGAGTTCATCCTGACCGGTACCGAAGCCGCGGATGCCGCGATCGCTGCCATGAAGAACCTGAAAGTCACGGTCGATACGGATACGCTGAACGTACGGACCGAACCGAAAGCCGACGCGGAAGTCCTGGATAAGCTGGATGAAGATGAACATTATGATGTGATCGAGACGACGGGAGACTGGCTGAAAATCGAGCTCGACGATGAATCTTCGGGCTATGTTTCCGCGAATTATGTGAACCTGGGCTATATGCTCGGCAGAGCGATCGAATACGAAGAGCAGGATTCCCTGCGGCAACAGATCGTTGACTTTGCCATGCAGTACATCGGAAATCCCTACGTCTGGGGCGGCGAGAGCCTGACCGGCGGCTGCGACTGCTCCGGTTTCACGATGCTGGTCTACCGGAATTTCGGCGTTTCGCTGACACATTACAGCGTTTCGCAGGCCGGTGAGGGAACAGCGATCTCCGAAGAGGATATGCAGCCCGGCGATCTGATCTTTTACGCCGGCAGAGGCGGCACGATCAATCATGTGACCATGTATATCGGAAACGGAAAATGCGTCGGCGCCCAGAGCCGCCGTGCGGGCATCCAGGTCCGCAGCTGGACTTACAGGACCCCCGTAAAGATCGTCAATGTCCTGGATTAAAGGCGTAGAGGTTGTACTTGACACCAACCGTCACTTATGCTATCTTAATACAGCGTGTTGCCGCGTGCACCGCATCCGCCCGTACTGAGCTGCCGGATTCTCCGACCACGGCCCGGTACCGGGTGAGAACAGATTATATGGAGGTAATCAAAATGATTACAAAAGAGAAAAAGGCACAGATCATGGCCGAGTATGGCAGAACACCGAACGACACCGGTTCACCCGAGGTACAGATCGCGCTTCTTACCGAGCGCATCACCGAGCTCACCGAGCATCTGAAAGTACACCAGAAAGATCATCATTCCCGCAGAGGTCTGCTGATGCTGGTCGGTCAGAGAAGAGGTCTCCTGAGCTACCTGAAGGATAAGGATATCGAGCGTTATCGTTCCCTTATCGCAAGACTTGGTCTGCGTAAATAAGTTTGGCAAGGGTGGAGTGTTCTCCACCCTTTTCGCAGTTTTTGGAAGAGAACGGAAAAAGCAAAAGAAAGGAAAAAGAGATGTACAAAAGCTATTCAATGGAACTGGCCGGACGTACGCTGACCGTTGATATCGGACGTGTCGGCGCACAGGCGAACGGAGCAGCTCTGATGCATTACGGCGATACCGTTGTGCTTGCTACCGCGACCGCATCCGACAAGCCCAGAGACGGAATCGACTTCTTCCCGCTCAGCGTGGACTATGAAGAGAAGATGTATTCCGTCGGAAAGATCCCCGGGGGATTCAACAAGAGAGAAGGAAAACCCAGTGAACATGCGATCCTCACTTCCCGTGTGATCGATCGGCCCATGCGCCCCCTGTTCCCGAAAGATTACAGAAATGATGTTACCCTGAACAATCTGGTCATGAGCGTGGATCCCGACTGTGCGCCCGAGACGCTGGCGATGCTCGGATCCTCCCTCGCGACTTCGATTTCCGATATTCCGTTTGACGGCCCCATCGCAGGCACTGTGATCGGCCTGATCGACGGAGAATTCATCGTGAACCCGACGACCGACGAGAAGAACAGATCCGATCTCGCTCTGACCGTGGCTTCCACCCGTGAGAAGGTCATCATGATCGAAGCCGGTGCGAACCAGGTCGCGGAAGACGTGATGTTCGATGCGATCATGAAAGCGCATGAGGTCAACAAGGAGATCATCGCTTTCTTCGATCAGATCGTCGCGGAGTGCGGAAAGCCGAAGCATGATTATGTAAAATGCGTTGTCGATCCCGAACTCTGGGAAGACATGACGACATTCGTTCCCGCAGAGGAAATGGAAGCCGCTGTCTTTACGGATGTGAAGCAGGACCGTGATGCCAATATCAGAGCGATCCAGGATAAGCTCGAAGAACGCTACGAGGAATCCCATCCCGAGTGGAAGGAGCTTGTCGGCGAGGCCCTGTATCAGTACCAGAAGAAGACCGTACGCAAGATGATCCTGAAGGATC
>DFKM01000150.1 GCA_002373555.1 Lachnospiraceae bacterium UBA3645 | reverse complement strand
ACGGGCTCCTTGATGCCGCGCTCCGTACCGGCCAGCTTGGAAGTAAAGCCGGTAACGAAGTGGTACATGGCTTCGTTCCTGTCCAGTCTGGAGATCGGCGGAAGTACGCCGTAAGCATCGGCTGTCAGGAAGATCACGACCTTCGGGATACCGCCCATGGCAGGCTTTGCAATGCCGGGGATGTATTCCACGGGATAGCCGGCACGGGTATTTTCTGTCAGGGAACCGTCTTCAAAATCCAGTTCTCTGGTATTCTTATCGATGACAACATTCTCCAGCAGTGTGCCGAAACGGATGGCATCATAGATCTCAGGCTCTTCATCGCGGTCCAGACCGATACACTTTGCATAGCAGCCGCCCTCGATGTTGAAGATGCCGTCCGCAGACCATCCGTGCTCATCGTCTCCGATCAGCAGACGGTCGGGATCCGCCGACAGGGTCGTCTTGCCGGTACCGGAAAGGCCGAAGAAAACAGCCGATTCCTTGGTCTCGGGATCCATGTTCGCGGAACAGTGCATGGGAAGCACATTGAACTCCTTCGGAAGAACATAGTTCATGGTGGAGAAGACGCTCTTCTTCAGCTCACCGGAATACTGTGTGCCGGCGATCACGATCATATGCGCTTCGTAGTCGATCATGATGGCTGCCTCGGAATGGGTGCCGTCGATCTTCGGGCTGCACTTGAAGCCGGGTGCGGAAATCAGCGTGAAATCCGCCTGTCCGTAGTTCTCCAGTTCTTCTTCCGTCGGACGAAGAAGGAGCTGGTGCATGAAGAGGCTCTGGCTCGCAAGCTCGGTGATGATACGGAACTTCTTCTGATATTTGGGATCCGCTCCCGCCATGCCGTCGAAGATGAAAACTTCGCGGTTCTGCAGGTAAGCGGTGATCTTGCCCTTGATCGCATTGAATTTTTCTCTGGAGATGGGACGGTTCACATTGCCCCATGCAATATCGTCGTGCACACTGGGTGTGTCAACGATAAATTTGTCTTTCGGGCTCCTCCCGGTATATTTTCCGGTCGTCACGACCAGTGCACCGGAGGTGCTCAGCATTCCTTCTCCCCTTCTGATGGCCGCTTCCGTAAGTTCCGCAGGTGAAAGATTACGATAAACAGCCTTCGCTCCGATTATACCCAGCTTTTCGATGCCGTATGTCTTCATACAGACCCCCTTTATAAATACTGCCTTGCTGTGATAGGACGTGAAAAATCATTATATTTCACACCTTCCTTATAGTAACATAAATACAAACCTTTGTGGAATACACTTTTTATCTTTCGGTAAACTTTTTTTATATATAAATAAATTATGGAACACAAATTGTTTTCCATCCAAAAAGGGGTCAAAATGTTATAATATTTCAGCATCTTGAAACGTGTTAAGATTTATTAATAAAAAATCCGGATAATTCATCCGGATCAGATTTTGTCATTTCAGTTCTCTGATGACGGCTTCGGCCTCTTCTCTGTCGGAGAAATGCGTCCGCACGCCGTTCACTTCCTGATAGGTCTCATGGCCTTTGCCGGCAAGAACGATCACATCGCCGTGCTGTGCATTCCTGATCGCATAAGCGATGGCTTCCCGCCTGTCCGGAATATCGATGCTCGCGCCGCCTGTGGGATCCAGTCCGATGTGGATATCGGCCATGATATTTTCAACCGCTTCATTTCTGGAATTGTCCGCCGTGATGATGGAAAGATCGGACAGTTCTCCCGCCGCGGCACCCATTTCATATCTTCTGTGGGGATCACGGTTCCCGCCGCAGCCGAACACGGTCACGATCCTGCCGGGTTCATACTCCCGGAGCGTCTTCAGAAGGCTTCGGGTGCTGACGCCGTTGTGCGCATAATCAACGATCACGCTGAATTCATCCGAAGAATAAACGAGCTCCATCCTGCCGTTCACGCGGATCTCTTTCAGGGCCTGCAGCGACTCCGCATTCAGAAGTCCCATCTCCGCGGTCACGGCCAGCGCAGACAGTGCGTTATAGACATTGAACACGCCGGGGATCCCGACTTTGACATCGGCTTCCGCTTTCCCGCCGAGCGCAAACGCAGCGCCCATAAACGGCCCGTTCTTCTCCGGACGGATGTCGGAGGCCGTATAATCGGCTTTGCCGACGCCATACGTCAGGACGTCACAGGTATGCCCGTCAAGCAGCGCTTCCGTCTCCGGATCATCCGCATTCACGATGCCGGTCCTGCACTGTCTGAAGAGCGTTCCCTTCCAGTATCTGTACTCTTCAAAAGAGGCATGCTCATTCTTGCCGATATGATCGGGCGAGAGATTCGTGAACACGCCGTAATCGAAAGTGATCCCGGCTACGCGGTCCATCATCAGTCCCTGGGAGGAGACTTCCATGATCGCGGCGTCACAGCCTGCTTCCGCCATCTCATGGAAATACCGCTGCAATTCATAAGATTCCGGCGTCGTATTTTTCGTCTCGAAATGCTCGTCTCCGATCACGGCGCCGTTCGTGCCGATCAGCCCGACCTTTTTCCCGGCCGCTTCCAGCATCGTTTTCAGCATGTAGGTGCTGGTCGTCTTTCCCTTGGTGCCGGTATAGCCGATGGTCGTCATCTTTTCTGTAGGATAATCGAAGAACGCCGCGGAAACGAGAGAAAGTGCTTTTCTCGCGGAAGGCACACGGACGACCGTAATATTCTCATACTCGGGAACGTCCTTCTCGACGATCACGGCCGCTGCGCCTTTTGCAATGACCTGCGGAATGAAATCATGGGCATCCACGGTCGTCCCGCTGATGCAGATGAACAGTGCATCCCTGCAGTCTTTTCTGGAATCATAAACAATGGCGGAAATATCCGCATCCGCCGGGCCGGAGACCAGACGGTGATCGACCTTCTCCAGTAATTCACTAAGCTTCTTCATACGATCCTCGAATCTCCCGCGTTATTCTGCGGGCATGGGTAGAATGGTAAAAAACGCCGGGCGGGTATGCCGCCCGGCGTATCCGACAGGTTAATTTACAGCAGATGGCTCCTGAGCTCTTCCGCCGAAAGCGGGGAAAGATTCGCAGGTGCGATATCAAATACCGTCATGGCGCCGGTCTTTCCTTCATCGGCCAGCTTTTTAAGGGCTCTCGCATAAGCGACCAGAACGCTCGCGGTAAACTCGGGATTGGAACCGAGATTCAGGGAATACTCGATGTGCTGCTTCGTAGCCTTTCCTGTTACGCCGCTGCGCATGACAAAGCCGCCGTGCGGAAGCGTGGAATGATCTCTTACGAACTCTTCATCGGAGATGAAATGTACCGTGGTATCGTACTCGTCGAAGTAGTTCTTCATAGTGACGATCGCTTCTTTAATGGCCTCCTGGTCTGCGCCGTGCTCCGGTACGACAAAACACTCTCTGGTGTGCTTCTGGCGGGTCGT
>DFKM01000137.1 GCA_002373555.1 Lachnospiraceae bacterium UBA3645 | reverse complement strand
CTTTCGATTCGCTCGAAAATTTGTTGTGCATCGGGCTTCGCCCGATACGAATTTTCTCGGAATTTTCGGAGTAAATAGAGTATACTGTTTATTTGTCAAGGTGCTTTTTCCGCCGCTCGGGCCGCACTTTTCAGGCCCCCGTCAGCGGGAACTTTTATAAAATACCACCCTGTTCCGGGTTTGTCAACAGCTTTTTTTCAGTTTTTCCAACTTTTTTTCGCGTCTTGTGGTCGCGCAATTCCCGACCACAACTTATTGTGGTTCATAGTCCTATTGGACTATATTCCAAAGGGAACCAGCATGATCCGGTACAGAGAAGCCAGCAGCGGATTGGCATTGATCCCCGAAATAACGATCTGGCCGAGGTCCGAAGGCAGCAGAAGCGTCACGAACAGCGTCACCAGCCAGAGGACCAGAAAACCCTCGCACAATCCGAAGACACCGCCCAGCATCTGATTCACGGTCCGGATTCCCGGCAGATGTGCGATCGCCGTCACGGCCAGCGCGGCGAACCGGATGATCAGATAGACAACCGTAAAAGTGATCAGGAAGCAGAGGATCTTCATGATTCCTTCCGTTATATAAATACTGACTCTCTCGATGAACTCTTCCGCCGCTTCTTTCGCGGTCACGCCGATCCCTTCCTGAAAGCCCTCCGGGATCTCACAGATATTCAGCCAGTCGGTCTGCTGTTCTCCGGTAATCTCCATGCCTTCAAATGCACCGCTGCCGGTAAGCGGATTCCCCGGCAGAGAAAGCTCGTTCAGGATCCTCGTCTTCATGACATTCTCCACACTCTCCTGCACCATCGATTCCAGCGGTGTATATTTGCTGATGGCATCGGAGACATACGGCTGAATCGCACCCACCAGGAAGAAGGTCAGCAGTATGCTCGCAAGCGACAATACCGATCTGACGATCCCCCTTCGGTAGCCCCGGATGGCAAAAAGCACGGGGACGGCCACTGCTGCGGCCAGAAGTCCCAGTTCAAGCATCGTTTTCCTCCCTGTAAAGCAGAAATGCCTGCCGGCCGGCAGATAACGCCAGCGGCAGGCAGTAATCTTTTGCTGTCGACGGAACTGCCACGTTCCCTTTCCTTTAATCGAAGTTCTTTTCTCTGAGAATCAGGAAGCCGTCCTTGTCATACTTCTTTCCGAACATCTTTCTGGAAGCATGCTCTGCAGCGTCCTCAATGATATCTTCCGCTTCCGAAGGGGTAAGCCTGCCGCCTTCCCTGAGGATGAGATCCACTTCGTCCTCCAGTGCGTCGATGGCGGAATCATCCAGCACGCATTCGATCTTGTGCGCAAAGAAATCGGCATAACGGATGAAATCCTTCTCCGAGAGTTCGTGATCCGGATGGATGCGCTCGAAGTTCAGCGGCTGTACCTTCCGTACTCTTCTCTGCGGGCGGCGATCCGGAACAGCTTCGAAGTTCTCCTTCGCCTGGGCATCTTCTGCATGGTCTCTTCCCAGTGCATTCGCATTCGCAATAATCTGCTGTCTGATACGCTGCTTCGCGATCTCAATGCCGGATGCGCTGTCCGTCAGTGCAAATACCTTGCCGGTATCCAGATGCTCAATGACCCGGAGCAGCTCCTTGATCATGTCATCGGAAAGTCCGGATGCGCGGTCAATGATCAGATCCTTGCCCGTAAGCTGCGGGATGGATTTGACAAGTCCCCTGTTGTTGAGCTTCTCCGAAAGGATCCTGGCGATCGGCGGGAGTTCCCTGCCGCGGCTCGTGTAATACTCTTCCATTGCATCGATGGCTGCATCGACGCTGTCTTCCCCTTCCTCTACCGGAACGAAGATACATCTTTCCATACCTTTGTTCTTGAGCGGATCGGTTTCCTTGCGTCTTCTGCTCTGGTCTTCCCAGACGGCTCTTTCCGTTTCTTCAAATGAGAGCACGGGAAGAACGCCTTCATCCGCCGAAAGCGGGATCTGTCCGCCGGCTGCAGGTCCGTCTGTATCGAACGGGCTGTCCAGAGGCTCTTCCTGTACCGGTGCCTTGACTTCCGGCGCAGCTTCCTGCACGGCGGGTTCTGCTTCCTCTACTGTATTGTCTTCATAAAGTATTTCATCCTCTTTATAAAGCATTTCATCCTCCCTGGGGTCAGCCGGTTGTTCTTCGGCTTTTATTTCGGGCGCAGGCTGCGCTTCTTCTTTCTTCTCTGCAGCGGCGGGCTGCTCTTCCGCAGCATCCGCGGGTACTGCTTCCGCTGCCGGTTCCACCGCTGCCGGTTCCACCGCTGCCGGTTCCGCCGCAGCTTTCTCCTCCGGAGCTGCCGCCGGTGAAGATACTTCCGTTTCCGCAGCGACGCCCGCCGCAGCAGCTGCTGCAGTTGCGGTGACTGCAGTTGCAGTGGCTGCCGTTGCAGCCGCTTCCGCGGTCTCCTCTTCCCCGAGCAGTTCTCTGGGGATCCGGAATTCCCTGGTCGGCTCCAGATTCTCTCTTACTCTCCGGGGCGATCCGATCGTGCTGCGGAGAATATCCTTGAGATTCCTGGTACGTTCCATCTCATCCTGTCCGTCACGGACAGCCGCCGGATCCGTCCGATCCGCCAGCGCCTGCTTTTCTTCGGGCGTGATCTCTGTATCGAGCTTCGGCTCTTCAAACGCAGTATTGTCAGCCGTATAGAAATCCGGCTCGTCGGTCTTATCTTCATAGGAAGAAATATCAAAAGGATCCTCTTCCTCCTGCGGGACTGCCGTTTCCGTCACCTCCGGCTCTGCCGGTACGGCCGCCGGCACAGGTTCCGGAACGGTTTCCTGTACAGACGCGGCTTCCTCCGGCGCCGCGGGATCGACGTATTCCCGTGCGGGCTCATATTTTACCGCACGCGAAGGTCCGGTATAAATACGCACATCATCTTCCGGCACCACTTCCAGATCCGGATCCTGGATTTCCTCCGGGACCGGGGCCGGTTCTTCCGGTGCAGGCGCTTCGACAGCAGCCGCAGCCGGTTCCTCTGCCGCAGGCGCTTCCACGGCTTCCTCCGCCGCGGGCTGTACGGTCTTCTCTATATCCGATCCGGCTACCTCCGGCGAGATCGCGATCACGGGAAGATCTTCTTCCGCGCTGAGATCCTCTTCCGGAATATCCGTCTCTTCCTCTGTATTTAACGGCTCTTCTTCATCCTCTTCAGCCGCCTCGGACATTTCATTGGCGACGGCCTTCACACGCGCAGCATAATATTCGCGGTTCTCGCGATGCTCCCGCTGCGCATCCGTCAGCGGCTGCCAGATCTCCTTCAGCTCCATGGCTCTGTCAACATACGAGCCGACGCCGAACCAGAGGATGATCTCATCGCAGAGCGCCACGCACTGCTTTTCCATGCCGGCTTCATTGTACAGCTCCGCCAGACGGCAGGCCCACTCCTCCTCGAACTCATACTTCTTGTAGGTCTCGAGAATCGCGATCCGCTTGTCCAGGCTCTCGCCCTTCGCCTCGGCGATCTTGTAACGCAGGATATAGCGGTTGTTCTCATCCGGCGCTTCTTCCAGATACCGGCGGTAAAATGCTTCCGCATCCTCCACATGGCCGGCAGCGAGCGCAAGCTCCGTCAGCTTGTAAATATGGCGCTTGCCGAGGGATGTTCTTTCGTAAGCGGTCAGAAGAACATCAATGGCTTTGTCATATTCTCCGATCTTTTCATAAGCTTCGGAGACCGCGGACAGCAGCCGGACATTGTGTTCCTGTTTCCAGTCCACCGTGTCGGCGATCCGCGCAGCCTCAAGATAGTCCTCCTGTCTGACAAGTTTCTGAATCTTTTCAGCCTTCAAACTGTACGTGTACTTATCCAATGTTCTTCTCCCGCCTCTGCCAGTTTACAGTTCTACCCTTCCTTCCAGCGCCCGCAGCAGTGTGACCTCGTCGATATACTCCAGGTCTCCTCCCACAGGAACTCCGCTGGCGATCCGGCTGACTTTTATGCCTGTTGGTTTTATCAGTTTGCTTATATACATGGCCGTCGTTTCGCCTTCCAGACTTGAGTTCGTGGCGATAATGACTTCCTTTACGTCCTCTGTCTGCAATCTCGCCATCAGCTCCTTGAGCCGGATATCCGCCGGGCCAATGCCCAGAGCGGGCGAAATGGCGCCGTGCAGAACATGATAGCGGCCGTTGTATCTGCCTGTCTTTTCATAAGCTGCCAGATCCCTGGAATTCTCCACGACCATAATGGTGGAGGCGTCCCTCGCGGGGCTCTGACAGATCGGGCAGATCTCTCTGTCTGTCAGTGTCTGACAGCATTTGCAGTACCGGATGGAATTTCTGGCTTTCGTGATCGCTCCAGCCAGGCGTTCCGCGGATTCCTGCGGCAGGCTCACAATATGGAAAGCGAGCCGCTGCGCCGACTTCACGCCGATGCCGGGCAGCTTTGACAGTTCCGAGATCAGTCCTGTCAGATCATCGCTGTAATAATCCATTACAGTCCGAAACCTCCCAGTCCGGTATTCAGGCCGCCGGTGATCCTGGCCATGGCAGCCTCGGATTCCTGCGTCGCCGTCCGCAGAGCTTCGTTGACCGCCGCCACGATCAGATCCTGCAGCATCTCGATATCATCGGGATCCACGACTTCCTCTGCAAGCTTCACAGAGAGGATCTCCTTCTTGCCGGAGACCTCCACGGTCACAGCGCCGCCGCCTGCGGTCGCGGTATAGACCTTTTCCTCAAGTTCTTTTCCGGCTTCCTCCATCTGGCGCTGCATTCTCTG
>DFKM01000063.1 GCA_002373555.1 Lachnospiraceae bacterium UBA3645 | reverse complement strand
AAGGGACTGCTCCGCCATGTCGACGGTCTGAATCTCGACGCGAAGCATATGATGGTCATCAGCCCCGACGAGGGCGGCATGAAGCGTGCCGTCTACATTGCCAATGTCCTCGGCCTGGATATGGGTATGTTTTACAAGAGAAGAGATTATACGACCGTTGTAGACGGTCATAATCCGATCATCGCGCATGAGTTCCTCGGCTCTTCGGTCGAAGGTAAAGATATGATCATCGTGGATGATATGATCTCTTCCGGCGAATCCATGCTCGAAGTTGCGGACGGACTTAAAAAGCGCGGCGCAAACCGTGTCTTCTGCTTCAGTACCTTCGGACTTTTCACAAACGGTCTCTCCGCTTTCGACGAGGCTTACAAGAAGGGTCTGATTGACCGCGTTCTGACAACCAATTTGATTTATCAGACGCCGGAGCTGCTCGAACGCCCCTGGTATATCAGCTGCAGCATGAGCAAATATATTGCCTATATTATTGATACGCTCAATCACGACAGCTCGATCAGCGATCTGCTCGATCCTTCCGCCAGAATCCAGAGCATCGTCAGCCGCTATCAGGCCAACGGCCTGCATATTCCTGCAGAGCAGTAATATCTGGCTTTAGATGAAATCCAATCTGAAGAAAAAGACTTCCGGCTCTCCGGTTTCACCGGGAGCCGGAAGTCTTTTTCTTCATCTTACCTTATATATGCGAGATAACTTGTCCCGCTGCCAAATTTTTTCGCTGCCTGCGCTCTGGTAAGCAGTTCCCGTTTGCCGGAGCCCGAGGGATCCATCACAGCAATATTGGACGGCCCGTATCCTGTGATCAGTGCGGCTTCGTCCGATCCCCGGATCACCAGTACCGGCGTATTCTTTGCGGTAAAGTACAGCACGTCTTCCAGACTGCACCCGGTCAGATCAAGCACATCCGCGCCGTTTATCTGTTCCAGCGTGGCGATGGCATCCGCGGCGCCGTCTGTTTTGACGATGGAAGCGCCGGACTTTTCATAAGAAAGAATGGACAGAAGACAGCTTTCCAGCGGATTGTCTCCCTGCTGCAGGGTGACCGTGCCGATTTCCGCCCGGTCCGGTATCTTCTCTTTCCAGATATCGCGTCCCTTACTGTCTACCACAACACCCTTGGCTTCCTTTGCGGCATCGATCGCGTCCGAAACATTCGCGTAATCCTTGACAAGTCCGTAAAGATTATAGACGTAGCAGCGGCTGTCCTGTACTTCTTTTCCGTTTTTTCCGTCCGCTACCGTTATCTCTCTGGAATCCTGATATGTGGTTTCCTTTGGCTGCACATAGCGCAGTTTCTCCGGGTCAAATCCGGATACCGTCAGATAATGCCAGATTCCGTAAACGGAAGAGTTCTCGCTGGCAAGAATTGTCAGGCTCTCGTCCTTTTTAGCGGTATCGACAATCTGATCATCTTCCGCAGTCTCGTACAGAGCATCTGCGCCGCTCGTTTTCCGAGCTCTGTGAATCGTAAGGAGAGAACCTGACAGCTGATATCCGGTAATGTAGATCCCGTCCTGCTGATAGGATTCCAGCTCGTTCATCTGTGGATCCACAATTTTCACGCAGTACATCGGGGCGTACGTAATGCCGGTCACATCCTTTGCCGCATCCGAATCTCTCGAAATGCCATAAATCAGATCATTTCCAAAAAAGCCGATCAGGGAAAGAGAGGAACCGGAAGGCGTCTTTATTGTCCTGCGTTCCAGATCCGAAAGGTCCATCAAAACAATGTCACCGTCTGTTTTCTGATACGCAATCATCTGTCCACCGTCAGACGTAACGCTCCTGCCGCCCTGCATGCCGTCTTCGACAACCGAAGTCGAATGCCCCGCGATGTTGATCTCATAAAGCGTTCCGGAGAGCATAATATACAGCCGGTTGTTCTTGCTGAGGTAAGCGGAGCTTCCAACTTCGGCTTTCAGCCGTTCATACGATCCATAGTAAGGAATAAATGCCTGTTCCTCGATCGTGTGATAGCGGTTGCTGTAATACATATCCGATACGCCGACACGGCCTTCATGCGTGCCGCGGTTCATGTATCCGTAGACCAGAAACTCCACATCGCCGTTATCTTCAACCTTCAGAATACGGATATCATGCTCGTCAAAGACACTGCGCAGATCCGGATTGTCTGTATCCATGAAGCCGTAAATATAGGAGATCGTGTTCTCGCTGTCATTTCCGTACAGCCGGCCGTCCATCACATAGGCGAGCGCTTTCTTTTCCGCGCTTTGGGCAACCTGGGAAGGCACCCCGATACCCAATTCAATCCGGCCCTTCTGCAGATCCATGTTCTGCGGGTCAGGCACCTGCACGGCAGTACGTCGAAACTCCAGAAGATGATAGCGGTCTGTGCCTTCATTGATTCTGTAATACTCATGGCAGTGCAGAAGAAACGGTTTCTGATCCGCGTCCTCCGGTGTAACACGAAGCAGAATGCTTCCTCGGATGGAATACGTTCCATCCGAGGTTTCCGCAATCTCGAAAACCGGCGGGATCGCATCGCTGACAGCCATGCTGCCCCACATATCAAGAGACAGACTGCTGTTGATATCAACGTCCGCGTAATCCTGCGATGCCGTGCCATCCTCCGGCTCCATATAGGTTCGCAGAAACTGTTCGTCCTTGGAAACCGCCCGCTCATGCAGCCGGCCCACAAAAGCGACCGCCTCCGCGTATGTATCATCGCCTTCGTCACCGTACCAGTAGCGGGTATAATACCGGATGTCCTCCTGCTCTCTCGTTGAAAGCATGATGACAAGCATATACTCGGTATTTTCCTGTGCAAGATCTTTAGGAACAAATTCGGCAGAAATCTTTCCGTTTTTATCCGTCTTGTAGCTGCGGATTTCCGTATCCTCGATCAGACGGCTCCCTGTCGTGCTGCGTACCTGCACATGCAGCACAGTGACATGCTGTCCGTAGGGATCTACCTGAAAGCGGATTTTCCGGTCCTCTCCAGCGATCGAAAGCGGCGGATGCATGGCTCCCGCGTTCTGAAGCTGCGTATAACCATGCAGCTCATTGTAAAGATCTCCGGAAGATGTCCGCATTGTGACAACGGGCAGCTTCGGTTCCGCCATTACTGCCGTCACCTGTGAGCCGCCCTTGTCCTGAAAGATTTCCAGTAATAGAATTGTCAGAATGAAAAGTCCGACTGCGTACGCAATCCGGATAAGTGTTCTTCGCATGTATTCCTGAACTTATTTTTTGCCGTCCGCTGTCCCGATCCGGACAAGTGCGCGGTAAAGCTTTGCCTCCGCACGGACTCTGGCCTCCTTGGTGAGCTGCGCGTCTTTGAGTCTCTCTTCGGCGCGGGCTTTTGCGGCCTGCGCACGATCAAGGTCAATTTCATCGCTCCACTCCCAGGTGGTCGGGATCACATGGCACTCTCCATCCATGACAGAGAGCATGCCGCCGATACAGGCGGCCTTCTTCGTCTCCCCGCCGGGAAGAACGATACTCGCGGTTCCCATGCCAACCGCGGTGCAGTAATTGGTATGTCTCGCAAGAATCGCGACATCGCCGTTCACCGTGCGAAGCGTAATTCTTTCCACATCCCCGTCATATTCAAGGCCATCCATGGACACGACCTGCAGATGGAAGGTTGCCATAACCGCTCTCCCTTCCCGTCAAGCCTGATGTCCGGCCTTCTCGAAGGCCTCATCAATCGTGCCGACCATCAGAAAGGCACTCTCGGGCAGATCGTCGCACTCGCCGTCCAGAATCATCTTGAAACCACGCAATGTCTCTTTCAAAGGAACATACTTGCCCTTCAGGCCGGTAAACTGCTCCGCCACGTGGAAACTCTGGGACATGAAATTCTGAATCTTTCTGGCTCTGTAAACCGTCTGCTTGTCATCGTCGCTGAGTTCGTCCATACCCATGATCGCGA
>DFKM01000178.1 GCA_002373555.1 Lachnospiraceae bacterium UBA3645 | reverse complement strand
CCCTTGAAGCCGGGCTCGGTCTCGGTGATCTCAAGCTCTACGAAGAGCGGAGGCTCTACGGAGAAGACTTCTCCCTTGTGAGAGCAGATCTTGACAAGCTCATTCTCTTTCACGAACTTCAGCGCAGTGCCGATCTGGTCAGCGGAAAGAGCGATCTGATCATAGGTATCCTGATCCATGAAGTAATACAGATCTCCGTCATTGTACAGATACTGCATATCTTTTCTGTCGATCCTGGCTTCCTCAAACTTCTCAGTGGGACGGAAGGACTTTTCAATCACGCCGCCGGTCTTGATGTTCTTCAGCTTTGTACGCACAAAGGCAGCACCTTTTCCGGGTTTTACATGCTGGAACTCAATGATCTGCCAGATATTGTTCTCATATTCAATCGTGACTCCGTTTCTGAATGAGCCTGCATCTACCATAAAAAACCTCCTTCGCGGGCCGTCTTTTACGGCTTCCGCTTGTATAATACGTTCTTTATCCTGTAAATTTTACCGCATGGAGACATATTTTGCAACCTTTTTCCCAAATTGTAATATCGTCATGCGTAGTTGTAATATTTCTGTAATCAATTTCACTGTCAGACAGTCATCTTTACGTGCCGGCCGGACTCAAAGGATCGGCGCGACCCGCTTTCTTCCCGAGATCCTGTACAAAAACAGGACCGGCGCTTCCAGATAGCGCTTCAGTACAATCTGGATCTCCTCTTTTTTATCGATCGGGTGCACCAGAATACTTTTCATGCCGGCATTGTTTGCGCCCAGAATATCCGTGAAAAGCTGATCGCCGACGACGATCGTTTCCGCGGGATCCGTGTGCATGAGCCGGCAGGCTTTCCGGTAGCCGGACGGCATGGGCTTATGCGCCAGCGTCACGTAATCGGAACCGACAGCTTCCGCGAATGGTGCCACACGCGGTTCCTTGTTGTTGGACACCAGACAGGTGCGCAGGCCGAGCGAATGAATGTAGCCGAACAGGGCTATGCTCTCTTCCGTGGCCGGGGCACCGTGCGGGACAAGGGTGTTGTCTATATCGAAAATGATGCCTTTGTAGCCGGCGGCAATAAGCTCATGGTATTTGATTTTGTAGGATGAGGGACATTCCTCATTCGGGTACAGCATTTTAAACATGGGCAGTTACTCTCATCTGTGACTATAGTAAAACCGCGGGCTTTCAGCGGTGGATCCTTCGCAGGCTCAGGATGACAGACTTCACTTGTCCTCTTCCCGGACAGCAGCTTTCAGCTTCGGCAGAAAATTCCTGCCGGGAACTGTTCACCCCGTGCCCTGTTTCCGGCAGGATTTTTCTGTCGGAGCGTCACTTTCTTTTTCCGGTAAAACCGCGGACTGTCAGCGGTGGATCCTTCGCAGGCTCAGGATGACAGCTGCAAGAGGAAACATCTCCCGGGAACTGTTCACCCCGTGCCCTGTTTCCGGGAGATGTTTCCTCTTGCAGCGTCACTCGGGCCACAATCACCCTTTACGACTTCTTCGCGAGCTTCAGGATCTCCTCCAGGAACGTATCCACATCCTGGAACTCCCTGTAGACAGACGCAAAACGCACATAGGCGACATCATCCAGCTGGCGCAAATGCTTCAGCACAAGCTCGCCGACCTCCGTGCTCGGGATCTCCCGCGAGTCACGCTGCATGATCTCATTTTCGATTCGGTCGACCACTTCCGTAATCTCATTTGCCGAGATCGGACGTTTGTGACACGCGCGCACAAGCCCCGCTTCGATCTTGGAGCGGTCAAAGAGCTCTCTCGTACTGTCTCTTTTCACGACCATCATCGGGATCGTCTCGATCTTTTCATAGGTGGTGAACCGTTTCCCGCAGGCTGCGCACTGGCGTCTCCTGCGGATGGAATTTTCAGCCGGTCTGGAATCGATTACTCTGGTATCCTCATCACCGCAATACGGGCATTTCATTGCATTTCCTCCTATGCTCGTCCGAACTCCGAGAGCTTCAGTCCCGGATTCCGCTCCTCTACCATGCCGACGCTCCAGCTGTTGATAAACAGCAGCAGCGGATCACCCTTCAGATCCTTGATCCTCTTCATATCCGATGTGCCGGAGATCGCGTCCACATCCACCTCGTCCTTATTGTCGATCCAGCGGATGTATTCGTAAGGCAGCGGCTCCAGCGCGGCTTCCACATTGTACTCGTTCTTCAGCCGGAACATAAGCACATCGAACTGCAGCACGCCGACGACGCCCACAATGATCTCCTCCATGCCGGTATTGAACTCCTGGAAGATCTGGATCGCGCCTTCCTTGGCGATCTGATCCACGCCCTTGATGAACTGTTTCCGTTTCATCGTGTCGGCCTGACGGAGACGGGCGAAATGCTCCGGCGCGAAGGTCGGTATTCCTTCATAGGAGAACTTCTTCCCGGCCGTCAGCGTATCCCCGATCGAGAAGATGCCCGGATCGAATACACCGATGATATCTCCGGCATAGGCTTCCTTCACAAGCGTCCGCTCGCTTGCCATCATCTGCGTGGACTGCGCGATCTTGATATTCCGGCCGCCCTGCATATGATACGCTTCCATACCGGCTTCATACTTGCCGGAGCAGATGCGCATAAACGCGATCCTGTCACGGTGCGCTTTGTTCATATTTGCCTGGATCTTGAAGACAAAGGCCGAAAAAGGCTCTTCGACCGGATCGATCACGCCCGCATCCGACTTTCTGGCGGCCGGCGGCAGTGTCATGTCCAGGAAATGCGTGAGGAAAGTCTCCACGCCGAAATTTGTAAGCGCGGATCCGAAGAACACCGGACTGAGCTCACCGCCGGTGACCATGTCCATGTCGAGTTCCTGTCCGGCGCCGTCCAGCAGTTCAATGTCCTCGTTCAGCTGGTCGAGTGCCAGCGAACCGATGATCTTATCCGCTTCGGGATCCTCCGGCGAGAATGTTTCCGATGCGATCTCGTGCTGACCGGCTCCTTCCGCGAAGAAAGCCGTGATCTTCTTCTCGTTCCGGTCGTAAACGCCCTTGAAGCTCTTTCCCGAGCCGATCGGCCAGTTGATCGGGCAGGTCGCGATGCCGAGAACATCTTCGATCTCATCCATCAGTTCAAACGGATCTCTTGCTTCACGGTCCATCTTGTTGATGAAAGTAAAAATGGGAATGTGCCGCATGACGCAGACCTTAAAGAGCTTGATCGTCTGCGCCTCCACGCCCTTGGATCCGTCGATGACCATCACCGCGGAATCGGCTGCCATCAGCGTTCTGTAAGTATCCTCGGAGAAATCCTGATGGCCGGGCGTATCCAGGATGTTAATGCACATGTTATTGTACTCGAACTGCAGGACGGAAGATGTGACGGAGATTCCTCTCTCCTTCTCGATTTCCATCCAGTCCGAGACGGCATGCTTCTGTGTCTTCTTTCCCTTGACCGATCCGGCGAGATTGATGGCCCCTCCGTAGAGAAGCAGCTTCTCGGTGAGGGTAGTCTTACCGGCATCGGGGTGTGAAATGATGGCGAAGGTTCGCCTTCTGTTGATCTGTTCTGATAATGTTGACATATATATGATTCCTTATGAATGTAATCAATCGTTTGTGAATCCGTTTTGGTTCTTCTAAAACCGCAGTTTTTACGGCGAGGATTCTTCGTCGCAAGCTCCTCAGAATGACAGCCGTCATTCATTTTGCAGCCATCACCAGACAGCTGTGCCGGTATATTTTTGCCGGGAACTGTGAAGTGTAGAGCGACAGGATCGGGCAAAACTGCCGACTGGAGGCCAACACGCTTTATTCGTTGGCTGGAAGGAGTGCATATGTTTTGTCCCGTATCCGAAGCAATCGGAGCGACTCCTGTTTCCAGCAAAAATATACCGGCACAGCGTCACTTCTGTCTGCAACTTGACTGATAGCTCTCTCTTAATGCGGGCCAGACATGGCAAGAATCCGATCGAGGATCTTATGAGCGACCTCGTCCTTGCTCATGATCGGCAGTTCTTCTTCCGCGTCCTTCGAGATCATGGTCACGATATTCGTATCCGTACCGAAGCCCGCCCCGGCCTGCCGGATGCTGTTCGCAACGATCAGGTCGAGATTTTTCTTCTCCAGCTTCTTCCTGGAATTCGCGAGCACATTTTCTGTCTCCATCGAAAAACCGCACAGGAACCAGCGGTCCTTCTTATCCGCACCGAGCGTCCCCAGAATATCCTTTGTGCGCGAAAGCTCGATCGTCAGCTCGCCGTCCTTCTTCTTCATTTTCTGATCAGCCGTCGTCTTCGGCCGGTAATCGGCCACTGCGGCTGCCATAATAAAGATATCCGTATCATCGGCTTCGGCCATAACGCCCTGGAACATCTCCTCTGCGGACGTCACGGGAACCGCCCGGACACCGGCCGGCACCGCAGCCTCCATATGTCCGTGCACGATCACCGTCTCGGCACCTCTTGCCGCCGCAGCTCTCGCAATCGCGGTGCCCATCTTTCCGGTCGAATGATTCGTGATGAAGCGGACCGGATCCATCGCTTCCCGTGTGGGGCCGGAAGTGATCACGATCTTCTTTCCTGCAAGATCCTTCTCATATCCGATTATCAGCTCGGTATATTCCTCGATCTGTGCCGGCTCCGGCATTCTTCCCACACCGGTCACGCCGCATGCCAGATCTCCGAAAGCCGTATCCATGATATGGAATCCGCGCTTTGCCAGCAGCGCCAGATTATCCTGTGTGGCAGGATTTTCATACATTTTTGTATTCATCGCGGGAGCGATGATCTTTTCACAGTCACAGGCAAGCATGGTCGTGGAGAGCATGTCATCCGCGATGCCGTGCGCGAACTTGGCGATCACATTCGCATCCGCCGGCGCGACTACAAAAACATCCGCCCAGTCGGCCAGCGAAACATGCGCGACTTTCACCTCCGCAGGGCGTTCAAACGTATCCGTGATGCAGTGATGCTTTGAGAGCTGTTCGAACAGGAGCGGAGAAATGAGTTTTGCCGCATTTTCCGTCATCACGACCTGCACTTCCGCGCCGGCTTTGATATACCGTCTTACCAGTTCCGCGCTTTTAAAGCATGCGATCGAGCTCGATACGCCGAGCAATATATGTTTTCCGTTCAGCATCCTTTTCTCCTTGTAATATCTGTCAGACCGCAGGATCTTTTGGGCAAAACAAGCTTGTATTTGTTATTCCGATACCCCATGAAACCAATAACAAAAGTTCTCTTCCGTCTGTCATGGGTGAAAAATGCGGTATTCTACAAAGACGATACCCTTTTTTTAAACTGCACATCTGACTTAAATCTCTGATTGGGGTATCTTCTTCCCTGAGACAAGCAATCCACGCCCGTTTTGTTGAATATTTCCGGAACTCCGGGTTATTTTGGGGTATCTTCTCTAAAATCAATCATTTATACGCCCAATTTCCACGAAGGTCAGAAATGAATCGCTTTTCGAAATATCCGCTGCTTCCAATCCGGCGGTCTTTCTCTGTTTTCCTGGAAAAGACCAGTGGGAATTACCTTTATCAGCTCTGCTTTACACCCGGCGATTCAGATGGTATATTTAAGCTCGTAAATACTTCGAATTCTTGTGGCTGTTCTATGCACTGCATGAACCGATACCACAAGATTTAGTGTAAAGACTATATCATAGAAGGAACTTAATGTCCAGCAAAGACGGGCAGGAATCTCAGGGCGATAACGGCTCCGGAGGGATGGAGGAAAGAAATGATCTTCACAGTTGACGTAGGTAACACAAACATTGTTGCGGGCGTGATCGAAAAAGGAAAACCCCGCTTCGTCGAGCGGATCTCTACAGACCGGAACAAGACCGATCTGGAATACGCCGTCATGCTCAACACGATCCTGGAGCTGCATGATTTTTCCTGGCCGCAGGTCACGGGAAGCATCATTTCATCCGTTGTTCCGGCCGTCACGACCACGCTGAACCGGGCCATTGAGAAACTGACCGGAAAGCCCGCGCTCGTCGTCGGCCCGGGCGTAAAGACCGGACTGAATATCAAGATCGAGAATCCGCAGGCACTCGGAAGCGACCTGGTCGTCGACGCGGTCGCGGGACTTGCCGAATATCCTGCACCGATGCTGATCATCGACATGGGAACCGCCACTACGATCTCCGCGATCGATAAGAACGGCACCTATCTCGGCGGCGTGATCATTCCCGGGGCCAGAGTCGCGCTGGACGCGCTCTCCGACAGGGCATCCCAGCTGCCGCACATCAGCTTTGAAGCGCCGAAAAAAGCGATCGGCAAGAATACGGTCGAATGCATGAAGAGCGGCTCTGTGCTCGGCACGGCATCCATGATGGACGGCATGATCGAACGGATGGAGGAAGAACTCGGCGGGCCGGCGACAGTCATCGCCACCGGCGGTCTGGCGCCCTTCATCATTCCGCACTGCAAAAAAGAGATCATCTATGATGATTTCCTTCTGCTGAAGGGACTGTATATCATATACAAAAAAAATACCGGAAAGTGATCCGGTATTTTTTTATCTGCAGGGCGATGCAGGAAACTGCCGCCTGTCCCTTTCAGACCAGCGCGGCGTCCAGCACGCGCTTTACATTTGCTTTGATCTCTTCATATCCCTGTCCGGGCTTCGCTTCGTAGAGTTTCTCACCGTCGATGTACATCGTCGGCACTCTGTAGTAATCATATCTGTCCGCGATCTCGGGATGTGCATTCTCTTCCACGCGATCGATCTGTACATCCGCATATTTCGGTTCTTCTGCGAGCAGCGTATCGATCGCCTTGTTCGCATTCCGGCAGTAAGGACATCCGTTCAAATAGAAATACAGTACATTCTTCATCGTCTCCATCCTCTCAGCTTCCTGTCATGTGCTTTTGCAGAGATTACGATCGAAGACACCGGCGGGATCTCGATGCTGAGCATCCCGAACAGCGCCTTATAGACCGCATGGCCTGTATTGTATCCATTGCTTCCGGTAAGCATCAGCCTCCGGCATTCATGATCCGTGATGCCGCAGGCGGACACATCGATCACCTCGCGCCGGAAGTCGTCCGCAGTATTGATGATCGTGATCACGATATCACTGTCATATCTTCTCGCATAAGCGATCATGCCGTTCCCGGCGAACAGCGGGATCCAGGCGCCGGTCCGCAGTGCCGGATGGTTCTTGTGGATCCAAGTCATCTCCCGGACGAATTCCAGAAGTTCCCAGTCCTCATTTCCCCACGGATAGGTTCTTCTGTCATCAGGATCTGTCCAGCCGCATACGCCTGCTTCATCGCCGTAATACAGTCCCGGTGCACCCGGCCACGTCATCAGCATGACGATTCCCTGGTGCATGATCCGCATATCCGTGCCGAAGAAAGCCGATTCCGGCCCGACCTCGGCGAGCTTTCCGGCGCGCTTGTTCGTCCTTGTCAGGAAACGGGAATGATCATGATTGTCCAGCTGGTTTAGCGCCGCGAACAGCGATGCTTCATCCAGGGAAAGCATGGCTTTCCGGATCGTCGCCATAAACGCTTCCGCATTTCCGTACAGATCCGGCCGCAGGATCTCCGAATGTTTGTCGACTCCTGTCAGGAAATAGCTGACCGGATCCATGAACGCGTCATAGTTCATGACGGTGTCCCACTCACCGGCCGAGATCCAGGACGCCGGATCGCCGTAATGCTCTGCCAGTACGATCGCCTCCGGATTCGCTTCGCGGATCGCTTTCCGGAACCGTTTCCAGAATTTGTGGTTGAACTCTTCGGAGTGGCCCAGGTCGGCTGCCACATCCAGCCGCCAGCCGTCCACATTGTACGGCGGAGACACCCATTTCTTCCCGATCCGGATGATCTCTTCCTGCAGTTCCTCCGAACCTTCGTAATTCAGCTTTGGGAGCGTGGGAACGTCCCACCAGGCTTCATAGTCGCCTTTTTTATCATAATTGAAATAGGATCTGTAACGGCTCTTTTCGGATCTGGAGGCGCCTTTTTCGGTCTCCGGAAGATCCTTTCTGTCATAGAAGCCTTCCATATCCATCCATTTATTGAACGATCCGCAGTGATTGAAGACGCCGTCGATGATCACACGAATCCCTTTTTTATGACAGTCCGCCACAAATTCCGCGAACCATGCATTGGATGCAGCCAGGTTCTCCGGATCGGTCGTCCGGATCCTGTAGCGTTCGGCTTTCGCGTTTGAGAAGGAATAGACCGGGATCGCCTTTCCGCCGTCCTTTTTGATGACCGTCAGATGCGGATCGATATGATCATAGTCCTGCACATCATACTTATGGGAAGACGGGGAGACAAAGATCGGATTCAGATAAAGCACCTCTACGCCGAGCTTCTTCAGATAATCCAGCTTCTCCCGCACGCCGACCAGATCGCCGCCGTACATTCTCCCAACGTCAGTGATTTCGGGCAGATCGCTCCATTTGCGGACTTCCTGTACCGGCCGGCCGTTGTAGATATACTCTCTGTCTGTGACATTGTTCGCCGGATTGCCGTTTTTGAAACGGTCCGTAAAGATCTGGTAGACGACTGCGCCGATGCTCCATTCCGGGATATCTTCGTTCGCTCTGATGCGGAACCAGATCTTCCCGTCGGCATAGTTCGAGATGCCTTCCTTGGTGAAAACAAGGCTGTAGGAAGAGCCGTTTTCCCGGACAGAGATCTCGAAGAAATAGTAGATATCCTCTTCCTGGAAGGGCAGGATCGTTTCCAGTATTAAAAGCTCTCCCAGCGATCTGACCGGAGAGAGCTCATAACATTTTCCTTCTGTATGGAGTATGACAGAAGTATTGGGATGATCGTGCGCATCGATCTGAAAACGCACTCTCGTCCCCTTTTCCGCGTCCCGAATCACAAATTCCGCGGATTCATCCGTATATAATGACGAGATCTTCATAAAACAGCTTTATTCATCTCCTCAGTAGTATTGTCCGCAAAAAGCGCTTCGAACTCCTGCTGATCGATCTTTTCTTTTTCCAGGAGAAGCTTCGCGGACGCATGAAGAACATCCATATGCTCTTCAATGATCTTTCTGGCTTTGGCATAGCATTCGTCGATGATCTTCTTCACTTCATTATCGATCACCGATGCCATCTGTTCGGAATAGCCCCTTGTGTGTCCAAAGTCTCTTCCGATAAAGACTTCCTCATCGCTGCCGTAATTGATCATGCCGACGGTCTCGGACATGCCGTAACGGGTGACCATGTTGCGGGCCATCTCCGTTGCCTGCTTGATATCCTGCGAGGCGCCGGTGGTATAGTCATCAAAGATCAGTTCTTCGGCGATCCGGCCGCCCAGCGAGACGCAGATATCCTGCAGCATATGACCGCGGGTCATGAACATTTCGTCCTTCTCCGGAAGCGGCATCGTATAGCCGGCCGCCCCGAGTCCGGTCGGAATGATGGACACGGTATGCACCGGTCCGACATCCGGCAGCACATGGAACAGGATCGCATGTCCGGATTCATGATACGCCGTGATCCGTTTTTCCTTCTCGGAAATGATCCGGCTCTTCTTTTCCACGCCGATGCCGACCTTCACAAAGGAAGCATCGATATCTTCCTGTGTAATGAACCGGCGTCCGTCCTTCGCCGCCAGAATGGCGGATTCATTCATCAGATTCTCCAGATCCGCGCCGGAGAAACCGGCGGTCGTCTGGGCCACACGCTTCAGATCAACATTATCCGAAAGAGGCTTGTTCTTCGCATGCACAAGCAGGATCTCTTCCCGTCCCCGGACATCCGGCCGGCCGATCATGATCTTCCGGTCAAAACGTCCCGGACGCATGATGGCGGGATCCAGGATATCCACGCGGTTCGTGGCTGCCAGAACGATGATGCCGGAATTGACGCCGAAGCCGTCCATCTCGACCAGGAGTTGGTTCAGCGTCTGCTCTCTCTCATCATGTCCGCCGCCCATACCGGAGCCGCGCTTTCTCGCGACTGCATCGATCTCATCGATAAAGACGATGCAGGGCGCATTGTTTTTGGCGTCATTAAACAGATCGCGCACTCTGGATGCGCCGACGCCGACGAACATTTCCACAAA
>DFKM01000083.1 GCA_002373555.1 Lachnospiraceae bacterium UBA3645 | reverse complement strand
ACATCCCGCGGAGATCATGGATATGAGCTTCGCGATCCAGGCGCTTTCCGCGGAATATCTTGCCAAGCATGAGGGAGAGATCACGCAGATGGTCCTGCCCGTGCCGCCGGAGCTTGACCGCGCCGTGGCAGAGACCAAGCTCGCATCGCTCGGGAAGCAGATCGATGCGCTGACGGACGATCAGAAGGTGTATCTGTACGGTCACGAATAAGTTTACAGACTTAAAAAAACATTAAGGATTTATTTCTGCCTGCATAAGACATGTATGCTATGATATGGACAGAAGCAGTCATGCTTCAGGATGCAGAAGGCAGTTTCGGAAGGAATCGGATGATGAAAAAATTTTTGATCCCAGTCATGACGCTGGTCATGTCCGCATCGCTCGCACTGACGGGCTGCTCCCTGATCGGGGGAGATGATGCGGGAAAGGCTGAAGATACGGTCGCGGTGCAGTCTGTTTCGATGCTCGCGGGACTGGATATGGGTGTCCAGGACCGCTATTCGGGCGTCGTTGTCGCGCAGGCGACGAAGGAAGTGAACAAGCAGGAAGACCGCAAGATCAAGGAGCTGAAGGTCAAGGTGGGCGACACCGTCAAGAAGGGGGATGTCCTGTTCACTTATGATACGGAAGAAATGCAGCTCGCGATCGACAAAGGCAAGCTGGAGCTGGAGAAACTCAAGAATACGATCGATGCCACGAAAAAGCAGATCGACCAGCTGAACAAGGAGAAGGCGAAGGCCAAATCGGAAGAGCAGCTCTCCTACAGCATCGAGATCCAGGAGCTGGAAGCGGATAATAAGGAAAACGAGTACAATCTGCAGACCAAGACGCTCGAGCAGGAGCAGCTCGAGAAAACGATCGGCAATGCCGAAGTCACGGCCCCGATCGACGGCCTGGTACAGAGCATCAATGATGAGAATTCGAGCGATTCGGATGACTATGATACTTCTTCTTCGTCCAACGCTTATATCGTTCTGATGGAGATCGGCAATTACCGTGTCAAGGGCGTGATCAACGAGATGTCCGGCATGTCCATGGCCGGCATGGAAGGCTCCACCGTGATCATCCGTTCCCGTGTGGACAGCGCACAGACCTGGACCGGCACGATGGGCAAGATCGATACGGACAATCCCGACAAGAGCAGCAGCGGCGAAAGCTACTACGGCGAAGAAAGCGATGAGATGAGCACGACCAGCAAATATCCTTTCTACGTCAATCTGGAGAATTCCGACGGACTCATGATGGGACAGCATGTCTTTATCGAACTGGACGAGGGACAGCTGGAGAAGAGAGAAGGCATCTGGCTTTCCTCCGAATTCGTGGATGCGGAGAACAGTGTTGTCTGGGCCGCGAACGACAAGGACAAACTGGAGAAGCGGACTGTCAAGCTCGGCGAGCATGATGAGGACCTGGATGAATACCAGATCGTGGAAGGACTTGCTGCCACGGATTATGTCGCCGTGATTGATGAAGATCTTACGGAAGGCGCTCCCGTCACCCGCTATGATGAAGCTTACTTCGAAGAAGAGGAAGGCGATCTTGCGGATGAAGGCGAGGAAGATTTTGACGGCGCAGAAGATCTTGGCGATGAGGAAGCCTTTGAAGATATCGAGGTCGAAGAAGGCGGCGATGTCGAAGAGGAGTTCGATGACGAAGGCGATCCGGAAGGGGAGCTTGATGACGAGGTGGAATTCGACGTCGATGAGAACATGGGCGTCCAGCAGGGCTTTGACGTGGAAGAAGGCTTTGACGGTGAAGAAGGTATGGACGGCCCGGAAGAAGAATTTGAAGAAGGCGGTTTTGACGACGGCATGGAGGAGAACGACGGCGCCATGGGATGAGCCGCGGGAGGAGTTCTTTGGGAATGATTCTTGAACTGAAAAATATATACAAGGACTATCTGCAGGGAAAGCTGACCGTGAATGTCCTGAAGGATATCAATCTGCAGGTGGAGGAGGGCGATTACATCGCCATCATGGGCCCTTCCGGTTCCGGAAAGACAACGCTGATGAATCTGATCGGCTGTCTGGACGTGCCGACATCCGGCATTTACGAACTGGACGGGCAGGATATCTCCAAAAAGAACGACAACCAGATGGCAGCCATCCGGAACCGCTATATCGGATTCGTTTTCCAGACATTCAACCTGCTGCCGAAGCTTTCGGCAAGAGACAATGTCGCGCTGCCGCTTTTGTATGCCGGCGTTTCCAAGAAAGAACGCCGCAGACGTGCGGAAGCCGCACTGGCGAAGGTCGGACTGGCGGACAGAATGGACTTCCGTTCCAACCAGCTTTCCGGCGGACAGTGTCAGCGTGTAGCGATCGCCCGAGCGATCGTGGGCAATCCGAAGATCCTGCTGGCTGATGAGCCAACCGGTGCGCTGGATACGAAATCCGGCGTCCAGGTCATGGAGATTTTCAAGCAGCTCAATGACGAAGGCGTTACCATTATCATGATCACGCATGAGCGGGAGATCGCCGCACATGCGAAGAAGCTGTATCTGATCAGAGACGGAATTCTTACGGATCCTGCACAGGGAAGTTCCGAGGAGGCACAGATCGAATGAAAAAAATACTGAAAAGGGTGATCGTACTGGCCGTGGTCGCCGCGCTCGTGGGCGGCGGTGTCTTTGCGTCCATCAAATACAGGGATTCCAAGAAGGCCACGATCGATGTCTATCCCGTTTCCGAACTGGCGGAAGAGGAGTATTGGGAGGATGCCGCGGAGACTTACGGTACCGTGCGGAGTGACCGCGTGCAGGCTGTCTATCTCTCTACGTCCCAGAAGGTGGAGGAAGTCAAGGTCGCCGAAGGCCAGCAGGTCAAGAAGGGCGACGTGCTGATGACTTACGACACGACGCTCTCGAAGGTCGAGGTCGACCGCGCGAAGCTGGATCTGCAGAAGCTGCAGGAGGAGATGAAGAAATACCAGTCCGATCTGGAGAAGGTGAAGAAATACCGTCCCGGCGTGGGCGTGCCGGAGAAGGACCAGGTGGATATCGAAGGATATGAATCCGGTACCGGCAGCGATGATATTGACGACGGCAGCGATGATATTGATGACGACGAGATGCGCGGCGCGGTGATGGTGCTGAGCAATGGCGGTGGAGATACGGCGTCCGGCAGCGGGAGCACCGGGGAAGGCAATCAGGAAGAAGTCGATAATTCCCAGCAGGGAAACGGCTCCAGCGATGGGAATGATTCTCAGCAGGGAAACGGCTCCGGCGATGGGAATGATTCTCAGCAGGGAGACGGCTCCGGCGAC
>DFKM01000020.1 GCA_002373555.1 Lachnospiraceae bacterium UBA3645 | reverse complement strand
CGCGATGCGTTTGTTCTTGTCCTTCCGTTCCCAGTCCATCATGTAACGCAGGACGTCGTGCGGCGTCTTCTTGTTCCATCGCAAAGAGACCTGCGGACGGATCAACGGCATGTCCATCATCGCCTCGATGATCAGTTTCGACAATTCATTGAAGCCGTCTTCATGGTCGATCGTGTAGCCGCCGATCGCGAAATGCGATTCGGCGCCCTTGTCGCCGGCCCAACCGGAATTGAACGGCGTGTGGCCGTGGATCATGATGAACAATTCCTGAATCAATTCCGTCGCGTGTTCGGGCGTCAGCGTTCCATCCGCAATGCCTTGCTTGTAAAGCGGATAGAGATATTGATCCGGGCGGCCGATGCTGTCCGGCAGGAAGGCGAAGCAGAAATAGACGCACTGAACCGCCTCTTCGAACGACCGCGCGGGATTCATCGGGACGTTCGCGCAATTCGCCGCCATCCGCAGCAACGTCGCCTTCCGTGCAGAATCTTCGCAGGCTTCCGCCAAATCGACGCAATGCTGACGGCATGCATCCGCACGCTGTCCAATACCGTGGATAACGCGTTCCAACGCCGCGAGAAATTGCAAATGGCCGCGTTCGCCCAGAAACTTCTTTCGCGAGGCGTTGATTTCCTTCACGTAGCCGTTGAGGCCCAGGCGGATGAGCTTGCCGAAATCCGCATTGGAATGCTGCCATTCGAATGTGCAGAGATTCTCCTGCGGCTTCCCGTAGTATTTTGCGGAGACTTCACGGAATTTCTCATGGCCCGAACGATGGAAGATGTCGGCGGGAACCGGCGTCTTGTCGAAGCGGATATGGCCGACCAATTCGTTGTCGTCTCCGATCACGATCGGTTGCGCGTTGTAGAACTCGCAGAATCGCTTCGCGACGAACATCGGTTCCGACAGTTTTTCGTCAAACGGGTCGCATTCAATCTCATGTGTCGGTGGATTGATGTCGCTCGTCAGGACCTGATGGACCAGCCTTTGGATTCGTTCGTTCATGATATGCCCATGCTCACGGATAAACCTCTATATTAATTTAGGAAGAAGATGTCTTTACTTTAGCCACTTGTGGGTGATTTTCAAGTGCCACAATATAAATGAAAAAATTTCATTTGTATTGCAATATTTTTACAATATAGTATATTTATAAAATAAATATTATACAAGGATAAGGTGCAGGCATGGAATTCATCTGGGATGAAAACAAAGCAATCATCAACCAGGCCAAACATGGCATTTCTTTTGTTGAAGCGTCCACGGTCTTCAATGATCCTGATGCCTTGTTCATGGGAGATCCCGATCATTCAGAAGAAGAAGAACGCTTCATTCTACTTGGCATGAGCGTAGCCTTGCATATATTGGTAGTATACCATTGCTACCGTGAAGATGATGAACAAATCCGTATTATCTCCGCAAGAAAAGCTACAAAAATGAAGCTGAAACTTATAGAAGGAGAAAATGACCATGAGAGATGAATACGATTTCAGCAACGCCGTGAAGAATCCATACGCCAAGGCTGGCAAAACGGTCGTGACAATCCGCCTGGACACAGATGTCATTGAATACTTCAAGGCCTTGGCCGCCAATATCAATCTGCCCTACCAGACACTGATCAATTCCTATTTGCTGGATTGCGTCAAGACAAAGAAAATGCCGACCATTTCATGGAAATAATCGGCATTCTCAAAATTGTTAATTGTCAATTGTCACTTGTTAATTAATCACTCATGCCGCAAGGCGATGATCGGATCCAGCGCGGCGGCGCGCATGGCCGGATAGATTCCAAAAATCATTCCGACGGAAACACTTATCCCCAAGGACAGCACCAGGCTGGACATGCTCACGATCGTCGGCATGCCGACCGCCTTCTCGATGATCCACGGGATCAGGACGCCGACGCCGATGCCGAACAGCCCGCCCGTGAACGACAGCACGACCGTCTCGATCAGGAACTGCGCCACGATCTGGCGCTGCTTCGCGCCGATGGCGCGGCGGATGCCGATCTCGCGCGTCCGCTCCGTCACGGAGACCAGCATGATATTCATGACGCCGATACCGCCGACAAGCAGCGAAATGCTGGCGATCCAGATCAGCTGCTGGTTCGTGGACGCGGACAGATCCTGCAGGTTCTTCGCCTGCTCCAGAAGATCCTCGCTCTTGTATTTGAGCTTCAGATCGCTCTTCGCGGTGAGCCGTCCGTTCAGGATCTTCGCAGTCTCATTTCCGGCTGTCGTCATATCATCCGTGGAGACCGCTTTTAAGGCGACCATCTGCGGCTCGTCAAACTGGTACGGGATGCACCAGGTGCTGGACGGGATAAAGATATTTCCGCTGGATTCCTGTTTGTACATATTGTAATCGGAGATGCTGTTGATCACCGGTTCGAACGCGGAGGACTGCTCCACGACGCCGATCACGGTGAAGGGCTCTCCTTTGATCTCGATGCAGGTATCGATCGGATTGCCGCCCTGGGTATAGAGCGAGGAATATGCGGTCTTGTCCAGGATCACGACCTTGCGGTATTTCTCGTAATCCTCAGCTGAAAAATCCCTGCCCCACTGCACCTTATAGCCGTAGACATCGAAATAATGACTGTCCACGCCGTAGATCTTGCCGTTGTAAGAGGTATTCTCGTAGAAAATATTCTCTGCATAGTCCCTGACCGTATACAGGGAAGCGACCTCCACCTGCGGGATCGCGTTGATCTGCTCCAGTGTCGTATCATCGATCACCGGAACGCCGGAAGGGATGGAATTCCATGAGAAATCATAGGTGTCATCCCCCTGGTTCAGCTGCACCTTGACGGCATTGCTGCCGGCACCGATCAGGTTTTCCTTGATCTGTTCATTCGTGCCTTTGATCGTGGAAACGATGGAGATGATGGCGGCGATGCCGATGATGATGCCCAGCATCGTCAGGATGGAACGCATCTTATGTCCCCATATTCCCTGAAAGGCAAGCGATATGTTCTCAAACATTGCCGTTCTCCTTAATAGTCGCCTTCCCAGAGCGCATCTGTCGAGCCTTCCTTCGTCGGGCAGCCCTCCTTCACATCATTTCCGTAAGGGAATGCAACATAATCTTCGATCGACAGGCCGCTCAGGATCTCCGTATAGGAGCCCCAGATGACCTTTCCGGTCTTGACGGTCTGCTTTTTGAGCTGGCCGTTCTCGTCTCTCACATAGACATAGGTCTTTCCGTTTTCGGTCCGCATCATCGAATTCATGAGATAGAAGCTGTCCGAATCCTCCTCATAGGTATCATCGTAGGTCAGCTGCACAAACTCGCCGTTCTGGAAGGTCGCGTCATCCTTGACAAATACCTTGAAGGGGTAATAGGAAACATTCGAATTGCCGGTACCGTCATAGTACTGGCCGCTCACCGGATAGGTGGAGATATCGGAGACTTCGCCGACACTGCTCGCGCCGGTCTCATACGAGACAACATTGATGGGCTGGCCGACCTTGACCGTATCCAGATCGAGCTCGCCGATCGTGGAACTGATGTAGTAGCCTCCGCCTCCGCCGACGATCTCGATGAAGGCCTGGTTGTCGATCTGGGACTGCTCGGCGTCGCGCAGCGTGCGGACGGTGCCGTCGATCTCGCTGACCACTTCGCCATTGCTCAGTTCCATTTCCTTCTGGCGCACGTCCAGCTGGGCCATGCGGATATCCAGGTCCAGATCCCGCAGACTTGCTTCCAGCGTATTGCGCATTTCGGAGATCTCTTTGGCAGTGTAGGTCACGGAGGTGCCGTTATCGTCGTCATCGCCGTCCGGATAATCCGGATCATCGCTCGGATCCTTCACCGCGCCGGTCTCCTCCTCAGCTGCGTTGAAGGCAGAGGAATCCACTGTTTCGGTGGGGGATTCGGTTTCCGTGGAGGATTCTGTTTCGCTTTCCGTAGGGCTGCTCTCTGTAGGATCTGCCTTGGTCGTTGGTGCTGCGGTAGTAGGCGCCTCCGTCGTCGACTCCTCGGTCTCAATCTTCTTTGCGTCCTTCATTACAAAGTCATAGGCATAATACGGGGTCTCAAAAGAACTCTTAACCAAATCCGAAACAAGCTCTTCTGTATAATCCGCGGCGGGATGCTTCTTTGCTTCTTCCGCCTCTTTTTCGCCTGCGTATGCAGTCGTTTCATCATTGGTAACAAGCGTCCGGACATGTGTCGTCCATTCCGTCACGATCGTATTTTTCTTGCTGCTGTCCATGACTTGGAAGGTCACATACGCCTCCGGCAGTTCATTGCTGATATACTCGAGGAATTTCTGGCTGGGCGTGCATTTGGAATTCCATTCGTAAACGTACGGATTCTGTTCGGTTCCCTCTCCGGCCTTGAGCACGGGCCAGCCGTTTCTGAGCGCTTTCAGGGTCTCCAGGGCTGCTTCCAGCGCTTCATAATTCTTTACGAGTTTTTTCTGATCCTCCGTGAGCGCCTCGTATGCCTTGTTCGCGTTCTCGACGGCTTCTTCGTCCTCAGTCGTGATTTCTTCCGGAAGCGCGGCAATCAGTTCATCCACTGCGTCGGCAGCCTGAAGATCCGCCAGTTCTTTCTCCGCCTGCTCCAGCCTGTCATAGTTTGTCACAAGCGCTTTCTGCTCGTCCGTAAGATTCTCATACGCCGCTCTCGCATCCGCAATCGCTTTTTTATTTTTATCTTCCAATGTGACCGGATCGGAAAGGTGATCGATCTGTTCGATGACTGCATTTACGGCAGCCTGCGCAGGATCCTCTTCCTGTCCGGAATCGTCTCCCTGCTGACCTTCATTCCC
>DFKM01000111.1 GCA_002373555.1 Lachnospiraceae bacterium UBA3645 | reverse complement strand
GTGCCTGTCCCCATGGGTTATTTTATTCTTCCGAGATGGCCAGTCCCCTGTAGGAGACCGGTACCGAGAATACGATCTGTGTCTCCGTGTGGCCGTATTTCTGCAGCTGTCCGATAAACAGATCAAGGTCGGAGGTATTCGGGAAACCAACCTTCAGCAGAACGGCGAAGCTGCCGGATACGACGCTGCATTCGATGACATTCGGTACGGTGGTGATATATGGTATAAAATTCGCTTTCTGTTTGGGATCCATCTCGATGTTGATGAAGGCCGTGATATGGTATCCCATCTTCTCAAGACTCACATCGGCATGATAGCCGGTGATGATCCCCAGTTCTTCGAGCTTTTCGATCCTTGCGGCAACAGCCGGCGAGGAAAGATAGACCTTCTCCGAAAGCTGCTTCAGTGTGTAACGTGCATTTTCCTGCAGAAGCCTGATCAGTTTGCGATCAATTTTATCCATTGCAATTCTTCCTTTAAAATCTCCGCCGTAGCGTATTTATCTGCCTGTTATTTATACCACAAAACAATCGAAAGTTCAACGGACATTTTTATTTATAAAGTAAATCCCGCGATATGTTTTCATTCGTAGCGGCGTTCTCCGAAGATGGCTGTGCCGACGCGCACCATCGTTGCGCCCTCTTCGATCGCGACTTCGAAGTCTCCTGTCATGCCCATGGAGAGCTCTGTAAGATCGACGTGCGGCAGCCCCAGCGCCTGAAACTTCTCTTTCATCTCCCGCATCTGCCGGAAATAGCCGCGGTTCTCTTCCGGATCTTCCACCGGCGGCGCGATCGCCATCAGGCCTTTTACGCGCAGCGCCGGAAGTGTCGAGATCTGCCGCAGAAGCGCTTCCGCTTCCTCCTCCGAGATGCCGGATTTCGTCTCCTCCTCCGCTATATTCACTTCCATCAGGATATCGGATACCACGCCCTTTTTCAGCGATTCTTTATTGATCTCCTCTGCCAGGCGCATGGAAGAGACCGAATGGATCAGGCAGGCCCGCCCGACAACGTACTTCACCTTGTTCCGCTGCAGGTGTCCGATGAAATGCCAGTTGATCCCTTCGTGGATCACATCATATTTCTGCACCAGCTCCTGTGCATGGTTCTCGCCGAAGTCTTTGACGCCGGCATCCGCGAGTTCCAGGACCAGTTCAACCGGCTTTGTCTTGCTGACGGCGATGAGCACGATCTCCTGTCTGTCCCTGCCGGCACGGGCTGCTGCCTCGCACACACGCCTGTCAACTGCTTTATAATTTTCCGTGACCATTCTTCTCTGCCTCCACTGTCTCAAAATCATCTCATGATATGATAGCACAAACGCAGGATAAAGCAAACTTGTTCCTCGCAGGATCCGGCACTGCACCGGACGAAATAAATATTTTTCAAAAAATTAATTTTTCGATTGACAAGGATTTCCATTAGTGCTACTATAACTAGGCACGCGAAAGCGACAGATGCGGATGTGGCGGAATTGGCATACGCGCATGATTCAGGTTCATGTCCATATTACTTGGGTGCGGGTTCAAGTCCCGCCATCCGCATTTCTTATTTTCGCTGTACAACCTGAGTTGCGGGAGTGCTGGAATTGGCAGACAGGCATGACTAAGGATCATGTGCACGAAGTGCGTGAGGGTTCAAGTCCCTTCTCCCGCACTTATTTTTTTACTCTAAAGGAACCCCGGATCATTTCTCTCCTTCGGAAGATCTGACCCGGGGTTCTTTCTTCTTTTTATCAGCCATTGGTGCTGCCGTCCGCTGACCGCGCAGTCATTTCCTGCTCTTTCCTTTTTTCCCTTTCTGCTTTTTCACACTGTAACCAAACGTACCGAGCTTCTTTCCCAGCCCGAAGTAGGTTCCGTGCGAATACGCCAGCAGATGCGATGCATTCAGTTCAAACGCACCCTTCTCATTCATGTATTCCCCGTTCACTTTTACTGCGGTCACCTCCGCCAGGAACATATGATGCGATCCGAGTTCGATCTTCTGCTTCACCCGACACTCGATATTGACAGGCGATTCTGCGATTGCCGGACACTTGACTGTCTCAGAAGGGACCGGCGTGAGTCCGCATTCCTTCCATTTGTCCACATCTTTTCCCGAGCGGACGCCGCAGAAATCCATCGCCCGCGCAAGATCTTCCGTCACCAGATTGATCACATACTCCCGCGATGCATCAATGATCCCGTAGGAATAGCGTTCCGGCCGCAGAGACACATAGACCATCGGCGGATCCGAGCAGGCTGTTCCTGTCCATGCCGCCGTAACGATATTCGAATACCCGCCGAACTCGCCGCATGACACCATGACCGCGGGCAGGGGATACAGCATGTTTCCGGGTTTAAAGCTGATCTTTTCCATCTGGACTCCCTTTGTCTTTTTCTCTGTTCTCTGCATTCTGCTGTCCGTCTTCATTTTTCTGTGTTCCACATTTCATTCCCGTTCCGTGATGATCAGGAGTGTACCATTTTCCACGGAGATCTCCGCTTCTTCCGCGTCCGGCAGATTCCCGACGCCGAGCGGAAAGTCGTAGGTCAGCTCTGCGCCGTCCAGCGTATAGGACAGTCCTCGGATCGAAACGCCTTCGGATCGTTCCGAGAGCGAGAGGACGGACAGATGTCCGGCGCATTCCGGATCGTTTGCGGGAAGCCGCAGTGTTCCGTTGCGGATCACCCGGTATACCGCGCCTTCGCCGTACAGTTCTCCCCGGTTTCCGGCGAGCGCCATATGCGTCAGCATCTGGATGTTGGCGACCGTATGGGACGGTCTGGCGCCGCCGGCCGCGCCGTAGATCCGGAAATAACGGTACCCCCGCTTTACACCTTCTTCGTAAGCGGCCCAGAGATCCGTGACATCCTTTCTGACAGGCAGTGTGATCACATCTTTCCCGTCCGGCACAAATCCGAGCGAATCAAAGTCTCCGATGATCATGTCCGGCCGGATCCCGCGCGCTTCGCAGGATCTGATGCCGCCGTCACAGGCAATGATCAGGCCGTCTTCTCCCGGCGGAATAAATCCGTCACCGAAAAGGCCTGCGCCGATCAGACAGCAGCAGGCCTCTTCCGGTATTTCTGTTCTGCGTTCGTCTTCCATACTGCTTACAGCTTCAGGTTCTTCAGGAAGGCGCTTACCTGTGCCATATCCACCTTACCTTCGATCTGCTTTGCGATGTCGGCAAGCTGTTGATTGGTCACTTCCATGCCGGTAACAGCCTTGATCGCGCCGGCAGGATCCTTCTTCGCCTTTTCCACAATGCCGGGATCCGCTTTCAGTTTCGCATCGATCGCTTTGATGATCTCATTGATATTCAGTTCCGCCATGATTCTTCCTCCTTGTCTATACGTTCAGCAGTCAGCCGTTTGCTGCCTTTTCTATTATATCGCTTTTTGTTTTCTTATGCTATAGTTATTCTGTGCGCAGGCATAAGCTGCGAAAAAGAAATACCCGAGGGAACGATCATGAACTGTGAAGACTGCAGCTACTTTGAATGGGATGACGAAGACGAAGAATATTACTGCTCTGTAAACATGGACGAGGATGACTATGCAAGGCTCCTGGGCAGCCGCCGGCAGACCTGCCCGTATTACCGGCACGATGATGAATACGCCATCGTAAGACATCAGAACTGAAACAGGCCGGGGCAGGGCCGGTACCCTGTCCTGCCGCTCTCCGGTTCCCGCCATGGAACAGGTGCTGACCCTGTTCCAAATTTTTGCATCTTTTGTTATTAATTTTATTGACAAATTATTTTACTGTGTTACAATGTTATCAGAAAGAACAGATCGGAGGCGATGAGATGAACAAGAGTATCTACAGTCTGGTGCTTTCGGACGACATCATAGCAGCCATTGACAGAATGGCTTACGAACAGAATACCAGCCGGTCGAACATGGTCGACCGGATCCTGGCGGAACATATTTCCTACGTCACCCCGGAGATGCGCATCCGCGAGATCTCTTCCTACATCACCAGACAGATGGAGGACACCTTTCAGATGCTCACTTCCGCAAGAGGCTCAATGCTGACGTTCAAGAGTCCGCTTGCATTCAAATACAAGCCGAACATCAAATATCAGCTGACGCTGACGCAGGACCGGCCGGAGCTGTGCGGTGAGCTGACGGTCTCCTTCCGTACGCAGAATGCCGCGCTCCTCTCCCATCTGGAGCGTTTCTTCATGATCTGGAGCCGCGCGGAGAACGGAAGGCTTTCGCGCTACCTGCCCGGCGGCACCGGTGCGGAATACAGCGACGGACGCATAATCCGGCCGCTGTACATACCGCTGAATCTCCCGTTCTATTCGGGGGATGATGTCGGCGCGGCCATTACCGATTACATCAACCTGCTGGATACCGCCATCAAACACTATTTTGCGAACTGGCAGCAGCAGGATATCCTGCTTTTCCAGCAGCTGGACCGGCTGATCTGCAGCTGGATGTCGAACAAGAATACCGTGATCATCTGAGCATACCGAATGCCGGAAAGAAATGAATATCGAAACACCGTAAGGAGGTGATCTTATGAACATACAGAAATTTACGCAGAAATCCATGGAGTCGATCCAGGAAGCTCAAAATAATGCGATCCGGAATCAGAATCCGCAGATCGAGGAGATGCACCTGCTCTCCGCCCTGCTCTCGCAGGAAAACGGGCTGATCCCGCAGCTCTTCACAAAGATGACGGTCGATCCGTCTTCCGTAAAAAACAGAGCGGACAGCATCATCGCTTCTTATCCGAAGGTGAGCGGTGATACCGGGAATGTCTACGTCTCCCAGGCACTGAACCGTGCTCTTACAGAGGCGGAGACACAGGCCAAAAAGATGCAGGATGACTATGTGTCCGTCGAGCATCTGATGCTGTCCATGATGGAATATGCCGACAAGGACATGAAGGAGATCATGAAAATGTTCGGGATCAGCCGAAAGGAATTCCTGAACGCGCTCCAGACCGTCCGCGGCCATGCCCATGTAACGAACGACAATCCCGAGGACACCTATGATGTTCTCACAAAATACGGCAGAGATCTGGTGGAGACAGCCCGTGAGGGCAAGCTCGATCCCGTGATCGGCAGGGATTCCGAGATCCGGAACGTGATCCGCATCCTTTCGAGGAAGACCAAGAACAACCCCGTACTGATCGGCGAGCCCGGCGTCGGCAAGACCGCGATCGCGGAAGGCCTGGCGCTGCGGATCGTTGCCGGCGACGTGCCTTCCAACCTGAAGGACCGCAAGCTCTTCTCTCTGGACATGGGCGCACTGCTGGCCGGTGCCAAGTACAGGGGCGAATTTGAAGAGCGTCTGAAGGCTGTCCTGGAAGAAGTCCGCAAGAGCGAAGGCGAGATCATCCTGTTCATCGATGAGCTGCACAATATCGTCGGCGC
>DFKM01000145.1:526-3910 GCA_002373555.1 Lachnospiraceae bacterium UBA3645 | reverse complement strand
CCCAGCATCGGTCTGCACCAGCGGGATAATGATAAGCTGCTGAAGACACTCTTCCGGCTGCGAGATCTCGGCAATACTGTCGTGGTCGTGGAGCATGATGAAGATACGATGCGTGCGGCAGACCATATCGTAGATATCGGCCCCGGCGCCGGCGATCACGGCGGACTCGTGGTTGCTGAAGGCACCGCTGAAGAGATCATGAATACACCCGGCTCGATTACCGGCGATTATCTGGCCGGCAGAAGGAAGATCCCTGTGCCGGAGACGCGCAGGACGCCCGCCGGTTTCATCACCATCCGCGGGGCAGAGCAGAACAATCTGAAGAAGATTGATGTGAAGATCCCGACCGGCGTGTTCACCTGTGTGACCGGCGTTTCCGGCTCCGGGAAATCCTCGCTGATCAACGAGATCTTCTATAAAGCTGCGGCGCGGATGCTGAACCGTGCCCGGACCATCCCCGGCAAACACCGCATTATTGAGGGGATGGAACAGCTGGACAAGGTGATCAATATCGATCAGTCGCCGATCGGCAGGACGCCGCGCTCGAATCCGGCGACCTATACCGGCGTCTTCGATCTGATCAGAGAACTGTTCGCATCGACCTCTGATGCGAAAGCGATGGGATATAACAAAGGCAGATTCTCATTTAACGTGAAGGGCGGCCGGTGCGAGGCCTGTTCCGGCGACGGCATCATTAAGATCGAGATGCATTTCCTGCCGGATGTGTACGTGCCGTGCGAGGTCTGCGGCGGCAAGCGGTATAACCGCGAGACACTGGAAGTGAAATACAAGGGGAAGAGCATTTACGATGTGCTGGATATGACAGTCGAGGAGGCACTGACGTTTTTTGAAAATGTGCCGAGGCTCAAAAGCAGGATCGAGATGCTGCATTATGTGGGGCTTTCCTATATTAAACTGGGACAGCCTTCGACCACCTTGTCCGGCGGTGAAGCGCAGCGCGTGAAGCTGGCAACGGAACTCTGTAAAAAGAGCACCGGCAGAACGCTTTATATCCTGGACGAGCCGACCACCGGTCTGCATTTCGCGGATGTCCATAAGCTGGTGGATATCCTGCAGCGGCTGACGGAAGGCGGGAACACGGTCGTCGTCATCGAGCATAATCTGGATGTGATCAAGACAGCGGATTACATCATCGACATGGGCCCGGAGGGCGGCGACGCCGGCGGCACCGTGGTCGTGACCGGCACGCCGGAGGAAGTGGCGGCGTGTGAAAAATCCTACACGGGGCAGTATATTCGGAAGATGCTGTGAGCAGATGCGGGACAGGAGTCAGCTCCCTGTCCCGCAGTAGACGTCCGTCCTCAGGTCATGCTTACATTGACAAGAATTCGTGATGATTGTATAATACTAAATGAAAAGAGGAACACTGCGACAAGCGGTTGGCCTCGAACGAATTGATACTATTTATAACTTAGACAACCGTCACTTGGCCGAGTGGCGGTTGTTGCTTTTTATCATAATTCTTAATGTGAAGGTAATACCCAGCACATGGAATGTCAGAGTAATTGGCAAACACATCACCTCCTTTCGAAGATGATGACCAACCGCCTGCGCTTTGGCAGTGCTCCCTTGCTCATACGAGCAATTCTATTATAACAGAACAAACGTTCGAAGTCAATCTGACGGGACAGGGGCCAACTCCCTATCCCGTACTTTCAGCAAAAAGAAATCTGCACAAATTCTCTGTTTTGATGTATGATAGGAATGTGACCTGTATCAGAAAAGAGAATTCTGTGATTAGGAGAATACAGACAGGAGATAAGGAAAATATGCCTACAAAGAAAAAAACAACTAAAAAATCAACAGCAGCAAAGAAGACTGTTAATAAGAAAGTCGTTGAAGAAGCTGTGGAAGTGAAAGCCGCAGCTGAAGTAAAAATCGAGCCGGAAGTAAAAGCAGCACCTGAAGTAAAGACTGTTCCGGAAGTGAAGGCCGAGCCGGAAGCCAAAGCGGCTCCGAAGGCAAAAGCCGAACCGAAGGCAAAAGCCGAACCGAAAGCTAAGACTGAACCGAAAGCAAAGGCCGAGCCGAAAGCAAAGGCAGAGTCGAAAGTGAAAGCAGAACCGGAAGTGAAAGCCGAGCCGAAAGCAAAGGCCGAGCCGGAAGTGAAAGCAGAACCGGAAGTAAAGGCAGAGCCGGAAGAGAGGGCCGAGCCGGAAGTAAAGGCAGAACCGGAAGTAAAGGCAGAGTCGAAAGCAAAGGCAGAGCCGGAAGTAAAGGCTGAGCCGGAAGTGAAGGCAGAGCCGGAAGTAAAGGCTGAGCCGGAAGTAAAGGCTGAGCCGGAAATGAAAGCAGAACCCGCGGCAGCCCCTGAGCCTGCCGCAGAGGAGCCTGCTGCCGCGGAGGAACCCGTTGCCGCAGCGGAACCCGAACCGGAGCCTGCGCCTGAGCCCGAACCCGAACCCGCGCCGCTCCCGCAGCCGCGCCGCAGCGTCGCCTTCATCGGCTCCGAATGCTTCCCGTTCGTCAAGACCGGCGGTCTGGGCGATGTCATGTACGCCCTCCCCAGAGAGCTGACCAAGCTCAACTGCGATGTGAAGGTCATTCTGCCGAGATACAAATGCATCCCCGAGAAATACCAGAAGATGATGCAGTACCGCGGCGCTTTCCAGATGGATCTGTGCGCCGACGGCCGCCAGTATTATGTCGGCATCATGGAACTCGAGATGGACGGCGTCGTCTATGACTTCATCGACAATGATGAATTCTTCAGCTGGGGCAATCCGTATACCGATCTGGTGAAGGATATCCCGAAGTACTGCTATTTCGGAAAAGCAGCGCTGGCAGCGCTCAATTTCCTGAACTGGGTCCCGGACATCATTCACTGCCATGACTGGCAGGCCGGACTGGTCCCGGTCTATCTGCGTACGCTGTTTTCCGATTCGCCGGTCGGCCGTGCGGCTTCGGTCATCACGATCCACAACCTCCGGTTCCAGGGCGTTTACAATATTCCGACCATCCAGTACTGGTCCGGACTGCCGGGATATGTTTTTGACCATACGCTCCTGAAGCAGAAATATGAGGACGCGAATATGCTCAAGGGCGGTCTGGCTTATGCGAATGCCATCACTACCGTCAGCGCCACCTATGCGCAGGAGATCCAGACCGGTTTCTACGGAGAAGGCCTGGACGATCATCTGCGCTTCCATTCCGGCAAGCTGTCCGGCATCGTAAACGGAATCGATACCGATATCTGGAACAGCAGAACTGACAAGCTCCTTGCCGCGACCTACGGCCGGGAAGATGCTGTCGAGAAGAAACGTGAAAACAAGCGGGCCCTGCAGGAGCGCCTGGGACTCGAGCAGAATCCCGACAAATATGTGATCGGCCTGATCTCCCGCCTGACGAACCAGAAGGGCCTGG
>DFKM01000145.1:0-484 GCA_002373555.1 Lachnospiraceae bacterium UBA3645 | reverse complement strand
TGACCGACCAGAAGGGCCTGGATCTTGTCAATGCGGTCATTCCCGCCATGCTGGACGGCAATACACAGATCGTGATCCTCGGTACCGGTGATGCGGTATATGAGAATTCGTTCCGTTATTATGAGAATGCGAACAAGGGCACTTTCTGTGCTTACATCGCCTATGATGAATCGCTGGCCCACCAGATCTATGCCGGCGCGGATGCGCTCATGGTTCCCAGTCTGTTCGAGCCGTGCGGCCTGACACAGCTGATCGCCATGCGCTACGGCACGGTGCCCATTGTGCGTGAGACCGGCGGCCTGAAGGATACGGTCGAACCGTACAACCAGTTTGCCAACAGCGGGAACGGCTTCACCTTCGACCGTTACGAATCGGGGCTTCTGCTGGATGCCGTCAACCGTGCCAAGACCCTCTACTTCACCGAGCGGGAGCACTGGGACGAGATGGTGGTCCGTGATATGAAGAAGGATGTCTCCTGGGATCA
>DFKM01000093.1 GCA_002373555.1 Lachnospiraceae bacterium UBA3645 | reverse complement strand
CGATTCCCCCCGCGAAGGTCAGGATACTGGAACCCGAAACGCACATGCTGTACCGCGACCGCAGAATGTTCCTTGAAAAGACCGCGCCGGATCAGATCAAGCCGATCCGCGTTCTGGATACGCAGCGCAATAAGGAGTTCTTCATGGCGCTTTCCGAAGAATAAGGGATCCTGGAACCCGAGACGCAGCTCGCCTATCGCGACCGCACGATATTTACTGAGCGCGTCGCACCGGATCAGCTCAAACCCGTGCGCACTCAATACCGGTGAAAAGCTTAGCTTCTTCACGGTATTCGCTGCACAGAAATAAGACTTTGGAAAGGAAAATCGACATGGATGAACCACGGATCTTAGATGAAATTCTCCACTCCTACGCCTATATTCTCGAAGTCTGGTCACGAGCGTGTTCAGAAAGCCCTGATCGGACGTTTGCTGTAGACGCCGGAAGTGGAGCACGGCTGTCATTTGCCGAGGCAGATACACTCTCCGCACGGGTCTACCACTATCTGAAAAAACGCGGCATCGGAAAAGAAGACTTTGTTATGATCCTGCTCCCGCGCGGCATTCTTCCCATCGCGGCGATCCTGGGCGTGATTAAGAGCGGCGCGGGCTACACCATTTTCGAAGAGGGCTATGCACCTGAACGGATCTCCTATATCAGGCAGGATGCCAACTGTCGGCTGGTGATCGACCGGTCGGTCTGGGGAACGATTCTGCACGAGCGTCCGCTAGAGGGCTATGAGTCCACTTCCCCACACGATGCAGCCGTGGCAGTCTACACCTCCGGGAGCACAGGCAATCCAAAGGGGGCTGTGCATGAATACGGTGCCCTGACGCTTTGTGCCGTTTCCTGGTCTCAGTCCGGTTTGTTGGAGCGCAATCTTCTTGCACTGACCCCGCCACTCAATTTTGTAGCGGCTTCCATGATGATCGTGAAAGCGATTTATGCACATGATGAGATTCATGTCATTCCGACGCAGATGCTAAAAAATCCGAAGAAATTGACGCAGTACTTTCACAGTGCGCGCATCACAGAGACCTTTCTTCCTCCCAGCATGCTGCGCGTACTCGGATCAGACCTGGGGCCCTGGATGAGGCTGGTCACGGCCGGCGGCGAGCCCGCAGGCGGCGTTTCACTCAATCCGCCCTGCATCCTCCGAAACGCTTACGGGATGAGCGAATCCTTTTGTATCGTCGCCTCATTTCCGATGGATCGTTCCTATGATGTGGCACCGATCGGAACACCTACGCCAGCCCTCTCTGTCTTTCTCAAGGACAGTGACGGATCTGTCGTGACTGAACCGGAAACAACTGCGGAACTCTGCGTCCGTCTCCCCTTCTTCCGAGGCTATCTGAACCTTCCGAGGGAGAATCAAAAGGCATTGTCGGATGGCGTGTTCCACACCGGAGATCTCGCTTACTACCTCCCGGACGGCAAGCTCGTGATAGCCGGAAGGGCGAATGAGATGATCAAGATCAACGGAAATCGCATCGAACCGGCGGAGATCGAGGCCGCCGGTAAACGCGCGCTCGGCGTGGACTGGTGTGCTGCCAAGGGATTCGTCACGTCGAAGCGATCCTATATTGTGCTGTATTACACAGAGGAGATTCCCTTCGACGAACAGGATGTGCGCAAAAAAATGCAGGCCTCTCTCCCGTCCTATATGATCCCATCCTTCTTCGTGAAACTGGATGAAATCCCGCTCCTTCCGAACGGAAAGATCGCGCGCAAAGAGCTGGAATTTCCGAAGATTGAGCCATCACGGGCGGAATATGAGGCACCGGAGACTCCTTTGGAAGAGGCACTCTGCAATACCTTTGCCCGGATCCTTGAAATGGATCATTTCGGACGAACAGACGACTTTTACCACATGGGCGGCGACTCTCTAACGACGCTTGCGGCCGTCTCTGAACTGAATCTCGAGAATCTCTCCGCATCCGATGTCTTTGCACACCGCACGCCCGCTGCCATCGCTGAAGTCTACAAGCAGCGTATGGATCGCGCACAGTCGGCGGATCCAAGGGAAGTGGAGCTGGAGGCGCGACGGCACACCTACCCGCTCTCCGCAATCCAGCAGGCCTATGTGGATGAGTTCCTCTATTTTCCGAAAAAGGCCAGTTCCGAGGTGTCGCAGCTGATCGAACTGCCCCTGTCCGTCGATGCAGAACGGCTTGCAGACGCCGTATACACTGCGATGCAGAACCGCCCTGCCTGTTCGACGATCATCGCTTTTGATGAAGATGGCTGCCTGTATCAGCGATATGCGCCGGAGCTGCTCGTGCGCATTCCTGTCGAGAACGTGCCGGAGAGAGATCTGGAACAGGTCAAAGAGACATTCATGCCGCCATTTCGCATGTTTGGACACCCACTGACGCGAGCCCGGATCCTGAAGACAGAAGAACGGATCCTTCTCTACTTTGGACTGTCGCACGCAATGATTGACGGGATTGGTCTCCAGCTGATCCTCCGGGACATCTGCCGCGCCTATGACAACGAGCCACTTCCGCTCGACACATTCTACTCTGCTTTGTCTGAAGCGCGTCATAATTCTGAAAGCACCGCCCATCAGGCGGATCGGTTGTATTATGAAACGACCTATGCGAACAGATCATGGCTGTCCAATCTTGTGCCGGATCAAACCGGCGAAGAGCTCTCTGAGGCACGCATTTTTATTCGCTCTGATCTGACCACTGCACGGCTCGAGGAAATCGAGTCTTCCTGGGGAACAAGCCGCAATACCCTGCTCCTCGCAGCCTCCATGATCGCAATGTCCAAGGTCTCCAACCACAGCCGGATCCTGTTCAACTGGACCTTCCACGATCGCAGCACCAAACTGCGGGAACAGGCAGCCGGGCTCATGATCAAGCGTCTTCCGGCAGGTGTTGATCTGTCAGAACATTCGAATCTGCGCACCCTGTTAGAGGAACTGCGCACTCAGTCGATCGATACGATCACCCACAGCGGATATGAATGGCTGGCCCAAAAAGAGAATCTCCTGGTGAGCGACACAGCGGATTTCGTCTACGAAACACCTGAAGCAGTCGATCAGAACGCCTTCCACTCCATGGGCGGCGTATCCCGAACGCAGGAACTCTATATGACCGGTGCCCTTCGTCGTTTTGCCGTTGCTGCGGTCGAAACTTCCGGTATGTTCCTGATAGTCCTGAACTATCTCAAGGGATTCTACTCTGATGAATGCATCTCGCACTATCAGGAAGCATTGTGCAGGATTCTGAATCAGATATCCGTCGCCGCGCGTCCGGAAGACATTCCGATCCTGTGAAGTCACCTTCACTCTGAAATCGACAGTTATTTCTGGAGAACCAGGTCCGATGCAGATCTTGACTTTATCACTGACTATCGGCGATATGCCGGCAATCGAAGTTCCGGATGATACGGAATATCTAGCAATGCTCACGATTGATTGAGTTTGCTGACAATATGACAGGCAGGTGAATGATCAGTGAAAACGAAGGAAAGCCATTTAAAACAGACAGGGACATTTCAGATAATGCTTAAAAAAAC
>DFKM01000095.1 GCA_002373555.1 Lachnospiraceae bacterium UBA3645 | reverse complement strand
GCGACCGTCCGGCAGGCGATGTCTCTCGGCGTATCGGGAAACATCATCCACCGCTTCAAAGACCGCACGGATCTCGCGGACGGCAGCATCTATCTGAATGTCCCCCGTCAGTTCGAGCCCGAAATCATCAAAGACAAACTGCGGTCTGCGGTCGCATCCCATGACAATCCTGCGAAGAACGCTTCGATCGAGCTGCAGGAGGACGGCACCTTCAAGATCTCCGAACAGGGCTCTGACGGTGTGGTCACCAACCTGGACGAGACGGTCAAGCTGATCACCGAACAGCTTGCGGACAATCTTTCGGACTCCATGCATGTGGAGGTCCTGACCCAGGAAGACAAGCCGAAGGTCACCGAAGATGTTCTGCTCTCCATCAAGGATGAGCTCGGTTCCTTTACAACAGATTATTCCAGCAGCAAAGACGGCAGAAAGACGAACATCTCCGTTGCCGTCGGTTATCTGAACGGCACCGTGGTCCTTCCCGGCGAAACGCTTTCCGTCAGCGAGACGATCCGCCCGAGGACCGAAGAGAACGGCTACGAGCTGGCCGCACAGTACTCTTCCGGCGAATCCGAGCAGGCGCTCGGCGGCGGCATCTGCCAGGTTTCGACAACCCTGTACAATGCGCTGATCCGGGCGGAGCTTGAGATCGTCGAGCGGCATCCCCACTCCATGGTCGTCACCTACGTCGACTGGGGAACGGATGCGGCGATCGCCGACAACTCCAAGGATCTGGTCTTTAAGAACAACCTGGAATATCCGGTCTACATTTACGGCAGCGCGGACGGCGACTATCTGACCTTCAAGATCTACGGCGTGGAATACCGCCCGGCGAACCGGACGATCGAATTCGAAGCAAAGACACTCTCTGAGAAATGGCCGAAAGAAAAGAAAGTCAAGTATTCGGATGAGCTGAAGAAAGGCAAGACCGATGTTTCCGGTACCAGAAGACCGGAGGTCACGGCAACGCTCACGAAGGTCGTTTATACGGACGGCCAGGAATCCGACAGGATCCTGATGCACACGGATTATTACATGGCTTCCGCAGTGACGATCACTTACGGAACACGATAGCGAATCAGAGTAACCCATGGGGACAGGCACCGTGGGTTACTTTTTTTACGCGTAACCCGCGGTGCCTGTCCCCATGGGTTACCGCAAAAAAGACCCGCGGCATGCGCCGCGGGTCTTCGTATGATCCTTATAAATTAATCATCCCACTCGTAATCCTTGATCTGGCGGACAACGTCGATGATCGTGCCGTCACGGGATTCGATAACACCGACAACTCTGTCGCCGAACTTGACCGGATCGGGCTTTCCGACGATGGAGTAAGCCAGATCGCGAAGCTCTTCGATAGTGCAGATCGGAAGCTTGGTGCCCTTCATGCACTCAATGAGATCCTGTCTTCTGGGGTTGATCGCGATACCGTAATCAGTGATGACAACGTCAACGGTCTCACCGGGTGTGGTGATGGCGGTGCACTCGTCGCAGATTGCCGGGATACGTCCCTGCAGCAGCGGCGCGATAACGATCGTGCACTTTGCGCCGGCAGCAGTGTCGGGATGTCCGCCCTGTGCGCCGGTGATCATGCCGTCAGAACCGACAACAACGTTGCAGTTGAAGTTCACGTCTACCTCAAGGGAAGCAAGGATAACGAAATCAAGCTGGTTGACATAAGCACCCTTGTTCATCGGGTTTGCATACTCGGAGCCGGTGATCTCGAAGTGGTTCGGATTGTGTGCAACAGACTCGATCGCGGTCAGGTCGAAATCCTGTGTATCCACAAGTTTCTCGATCAGGCCTTCCTCAAGCAGCTTGCACATAGGTCCTGCGATACCGCCAAGTCCAAGACCCATCTTGATGCCTCTCTCCTTCATGATCTTTCCGAGGGAGATGGTGGAAGCGATGGAAGCTCCGCCGACACCTGTCTGATAGGAGAAACCGTTCTTGAAGTAAGGTGTATTGATAACGAACTGTGTGCAGTAGTCAGCCATCATGATCTTACGAACATCGGTGGTAGGCTTTGCAGCACCGGTAGCGATCTTGGCAGGATTTCCGATCTCGTCTACTTCCACGACATAGTCAACATTGACCTGGGAGATGGAGCAGGGAAGGTTCGGATAAGGTACCAGCGTATCGGTAACAGCAACGACCTTGTCAGCATACTGTGCATCTACATAAGCGTAGGACAGAACGCCGCAGTCGCTCTTTCCGCCGTTGGCTCTCATGTTGCCGTACTTATCGCAGGTAGGAGCACCGATGAAAGCGATGTCGATATGTACATCACCGGACTCGATGGCGCGGACACGGCCGCCGTGGGAACGCATGATCGCAAGGCCTTTCAGCTTGCCGGTGGAGATGGCTTCACCGATCTTGCCGCGGACACCTGAAGACTGGATGTTGGTGATGGTTCCGTCTTCGATCATGGGAAGCAGCGGATTGTGTGCCTTACCCAGGGAGCTGGCGCAGATGGTGATGTCCTTGATGCCCATCTTGTGGACTTCTTCCATAACCATGTTGACAACATAGTCACCCTCACGGAAGTGATGGTGGAAGGAAAGGGTCATGCCATCCTTGATGCCGCACTTTACGAGCGCATCCTTGATGGAGGGAAGCATCTTGTCTTCCTTGGGATCGATGACCGCACGGACAACGGGAGCGTCCTTCTTGTAGGTCATATTGTGACGGGCATATGCGCCGGCGAACGGCTGCATGCCTGTAGCTTTGATAATTTCTTCCGGTATATCTCTTCCAACAGCATTAATCATGATTACAGATCCCCCTCATATACGCCGGCAGCCTTTGCCAGCTCGATAGTTCTCTTTGCTCCGGGATAGAAAGCAATATCGATCATCTTGCCGTCTACGGTAAATACGCCGATACCCATAGCCTTCTTCTCGTCAACTTCCTTAACGATCTTCTCAGCCTTGATGATCTCTTTCTCTGTAGGAGTGAATACTTCATGGCAGACAGCGATCTGACGAGGATTGACGATAGACTTGCCGTCAAAGCCCATGGTCTTGATCATCTCGGTCTCCTTGCGGAAGCCTTCCATATCATCCAGGTTCGTGAATACGGTATCGAATACCTGCTTGCCGGCACATCTTGCAGCATTGACCATGTAGCCGCGGGCCCATGCGAACTCAACGCCAGTACCGGAAATGGAGGTCTGCAGATCCTTGGTATAGTCACCGCCGGAAAGAGCGATACCGAACAGCAGCGGGGAAGCTTCGCAGATCTCACGTGCAGCCAGAACGCCCTTGGTGGACTCCAGTGCAGCCATGATCAGGATGGAGCCGTGCTCTACGCCGAACTCTTCCTCAGCTTTTCTCATCTCCGCCTCGACAGCCAGAACATCGGCTGCGGACTCAGTCTTGGAGATACGGATGGAATCGCAGCGGCCGGCTACGCAGACGCGGACGTCCTCTTTCCAGTGTGCGGTCTCCAGACCATTGATACGGACAACTCTCTCAACACCGCGGTAATCGATCTCTTTAAGAGCATGATACAGGGAATAACGTGCAGCATCCTTCTGGTTCTCTGCTACAGCATCTTCCAGGTCGAGCATGATCGAATCCGGCTTGTAGATATAGGGATCCTTGATCAGGCTGGGCTTCTGCGCATTCAGGAACATCATGCTTCGTCTTAATCTGTTTAAATTCGGATTCATTACTGAATAGCACCTCCCCACGGTAATTTTTTACCGGCACAGATATCATCCTCTGTATAACCGGAGGCACGGAACACCGCACCCTCAACTCTTGCCTTTAATGTGCAGTCCAGGGCGCCCTTGTCCACGAGAGTCACCTTTGCATCCTTCACTTCGAGACGCTCCAGTGTCTCCAGCACCGTCTTCTTGATGGCTTTGCCATACTGATTGATCACGCTGCTTTCGATGGAAAGATCAAGCCCGGTACCGGGTTCTACGGTAACCTGGCAGTCGCTGGACTCCAGCGTTCCGGCCATAGCCGTAATCTTTACTTCCATGAGATATCCTCCTCACCTTGCTGTGTATTTGCAAAAGAAACGCATCTTTTGCAATATCCTTTCCTATTATAGTCATACGGATTTTAAAATGCAATGAATTTTCTAAGGTTTATCCATACTAATTCTGACAAAAAAAAGACTGCGTCATACAGTCTTTAAATATAAAATGCGGCAGGAAAACGCTGCTCTGCAAAAGATGCCGCAGCAACCGGAAAAGATGCGTCTGCAAATCAAAATACCCGGGAACCGGATTTTACGGAACTGCTTTATGGCAAAAAAAAATTGGGCTACCCGATCACATTACCGCTGACCAGATAGCCCTTTCACTGAGGAATCGTAAGTTTCACTATATAACCTCCTGTCTGCCATTTCCGATTTTCTGCTCCGAATCTATTCCCTCATCACGGCCTCTCTCATCAGGCCTGGCACTTATAAGTCCATGGGTATGTTCGTCTTCCGACCGGATTGACCTTCCTCTTTATTCTGTTTTTCTCTTCCTTTCCTTTGATGGCTAAAGTATATAGCATAAAGGACGAAAAGTCAAGTATTTTTGTAAAAATTTTATCCGATTTATAATTTTTCTACTATTCAGCTAATTGTGCCGATTTATTTAAACTGTTGCAACTATATCAACAATGCAGACAATTCAAACAGTTTGCGGAGGCGGGGAGGCTGGTCCGTTCTTCTTACTTCCTGCAGAAGAACGGCGAAAGCCACAGTTTCTCTCCCTGCACATGGTACGAGAAGCTCTCGCCCCAGCCGGAATCCGTCACGAAGCCGAACTTCGGATCATACTCCGCCTCATGCCATTCCTCGTTCAGGCACTGCTCGAAACGGAACGAATTGAACGTGAACTGCCACGCGCCCGGATATTCCTTATACAGCTCCTCCATCGACCTGCACCCGGGCTTAAAATGCGTAAACACGCCTACGTAAGCCGCGTCATCGCTCAGATATTCCTGGATCTGCTTCACCGCGAACGATCCCTGCAGGATCGCGAACTCATTCGAGGAATCATAATCGATATAATAATCCACACAGCCCCGCTTCAGCGGCAGTTGATGACTGCCTGCCGCAATATACAGAATATTCAGCTGCAGGCCCAGTTTCTCGATCAGCTGCTTGTACATCTCCACCACGGGCTCGAACTTATCGCAGATAATGTACAGTGCATCCGGATCCAGCTCCACGAAATTCGTATAGCAGAAGCAGTAATTGTTGATGCAGTCTTCCAGGACCACTTTCCCCGAAAGATCACAAGAATTCAGGCGGTCTGCCATCCACAGATAGCTCCGCTGCACCAGGCTCAGAAGCTCCGGGCTCATCATCCTGTAGCAGTTCCGTTCCAGATCCATGCCGTCGCCGATGCTGACCGGCCCGGTCTCTCCCAGCAGAATGCCGTTACGGATCGATGTCTTATAGCCGCAGGAGCAGGTCAGCTGTCCCGACATGATCTCCTGATTTTCTATAGTACACTCCGAAAGTTTCATGCTGCAGCCGCAGTGCGGACAGGCGATCAGATCCAGGAACTTTAACGGGATCCCTGTCCTGACGGTCTCCGGCCCCTTCTTCGCCGCCATTTCCCGGATGTGCACATTGATATCCGTGAGCGCCTTGTCTACGGACACCCGCTGCTCCGCAAGCGCCCTTTTTTGCGTTTTCAGCATGCCGAGATAATCATTCAGATCATCCTCGCTGTCAAAATTGCTCAGCCGCCGCAGCGCCAGGATCCGGTGGATCTCATGCAGGGAGAACTGATAATTCTTCAGCTGCAGCAGAAATTTCATATCATTCTCATCCGCTGCGCCGAAATCATATCGTTTGTTATGTGTTCTGGGTACCAGAAGCCCCATGTTGACGTAATACCGGATGGTATCCGGATTGGTCCCGAACAAGTCAGAGAATTCACTGATTTTCATTTTCGCACATCCTCCGTGAAAATCTGTTTGCGGTATTCTGTCCCGTTTCCGGAAAACTTCTGAAGCATACTTCAGATTTTAGCGGATTTTTGCCGGAAATCAATGGTTTTTGCAAAACTTATAAATGTTTTAGAAAATAAGCGTAAATTTCTCCTTGCTGTGCAGTACACTTCCGGTGCTACAGTATAGTCGAAACAATTTTAGGCTCACGAGAGGAGGAAATATCATGCCTACGTTCTTTGACTGGTTCTTATTTGCTGTTCCTTTCTGGAGCAGCATCCTGCTTGCCTGGATCTTCTACAAGAAAGCCAAAATGTAAGGGGGTGACTTCATGGTTGCGAGTGTAATCGTTTTCCTTTTGTACATCGTTCTGCTGGTCGCCATCGGTATCGTCACCTATATGCGCACGAAGTCCTCCAAGGACTACATGCTCGCGGGACGTGCCAACAACAAATGGGTAACCGCCATCTCGGCTGAATCCTCCGATATGTCCGGCTGGCTCCTCATGGGCCTGCCCGGTGCCGCGTATTCCATGGGATTCGCCGCCATCTGGACACTGATCGGCCTGCTCTTCGGCACCATGCTCAACTGGATGATCTCCGCCAACCGGCTCCGCGTCGCCAGTGAAGTCTACGACTGCCTGTCGGTTACCGAGTTTTTCGAGAAGCGCGTCAATGATACCAAAGGCACGGTCGGCCTGATCTCCGGCATTGCCGTTCTGATCATCATGATCATCAACTCCTCCGCCGAGATCATCGGTTCCGGAAAGCTCTTAAACGCCACCTTCGGACTGGACTACAGCACCGGAATCATTATTGCTATGTTTATCGTAATCGTTTATACTTTCCTTGGCGGATATATGGCTGTCAGCTGGAGCAACCTCTTCCAGGGCAGTCTGATGTTCTTTGTCATGCTGCTTGTTCCGATCATCGTCGTCTTCAAGATGGGCGGGCTGAATGATTTCGTAGCCACCATGTCCCAGACAGAGGGCTTTTTCCACTGGACCAACGGACTGACCGGCTTCGGTGCATTTTCCACCATCGCCGGCGGCATCGGCATCGGCGTATGTTATTTCGGTGTGGTCCACGTGCTGACCTGCTTCATGTCCATCAAGGATTCCAGCGAGATCAAGGATTCGACCTTCATCGGTACCACCTGGGTGTCCATCACTTCCTACGCAGCCGTTATCATCGGTATGCTGGGCGCCTTCCTGTTCCCCACGATCGCGGATCCCGAGCAGGTATTCTTCCAGATGGGCAAGGACTTCTTCCCTGCCGGCCTCCTGGGTCTGTTTGCGGCGACCGTTATGGCGGCGATCCTGTCTTCGGTCAGCGCCTACATCATCGTTGCGACCGGCGCTGTCAGCACGAATATCGTGAAGCACTTTATCAAGGATCTGGATGATAAGAAGACCGTGATGATCAGCCGTATTTCCGTGCTCGTCATCGCTGTGCTGGCTTATCTGATGTCCCTGAACTCCGGCGTTGTCTTTGCAGTCGCCCTGCTGGCGACGGCACTGCTCGGATCCTGCTTCGGACCTCTGGTGCTGATGAGCCTTTACACAAAGAACGTCAACAAGACAGGCGCGATTGCCAGTATCCTGACCGGTCTGATCGTCGTTATTGTATGGTATTACAGCGGCCTTTCAAATTATATCTATGAAGCCGTTCCCGGTATGGTCATTTCTGCGATCGTGCTCGTTGTCGTCACCAGACTGACCGGCGGGCCTTCGGCGGAATCTGTGGCAAAATACGAAGAATTTGAAAGAGAGATAGCCGCCAGGAAGGAAAAATAATATGGGCAAGATCTTTATTCCGACCGACCGCGTAGGAACATTCTCGTTTCAGAAAAACATCTGTCACACCATGTCCGTGATCAACGATCTCCTGAAAAAGGGCTACGAAGTCTACTGGCACTACGGCGGGCTGCGATTTACCGAGACCTCCCGCTGGCCGGAGGGGCACCGCTATCAGTGCGGTTTTTCCCTCGAAGATACCGAAGTTTTGAGAGGCATGCTTGACAAGGAAGAGATCCGTTGGGAAACGGCGGATTTCATGCAATGCTACGGCGGTGATTTCATCAATCTGTGCATCCCGAAGATCGCCTTCTACAACGGTGCCGGCGCCGGCCCGGAATTTGCCGGTCCTCTGTCGGAGGTCCTGGATCTGGGCGGCTTTGAATACACGTTCCTGAGTGATGACGAGATCCGCGCAGGCGCCCTGATGGCGTATGATATCCTGCTGGTGCCCGGCAGTCCCGATTCGGGCGAATGCTACTACATCGGCCTCGGCGATCTGGGGCACGACCAGATCCGGAAATTCTTAAGCGAAAAAGGTAACTATATGGGCATCTGCGGCGGTGCGTACTTCCCTCTCACGTCTTACAGCGACCGGAATTACACCTGGCTGAATATTGTTGAAGC
>DFKM01000104.1 GCA_002373555.1 Lachnospiraceae bacterium UBA3645 | reverse complement strand
CCGGTCGTATGCCAGCGGATCGCACCGAGGATCTCGGCGTCTCTGATGCCGTACTCTTCTCTTGCGATCACAGCACCTAACGGCGCATGTCCCAGCGCATCAGCCTCAGATTTTGCACAGTCGTGCAGAAGTGCCGCCAGTCTGGCTTTTTCCGGATGCGGATAATGCCAGGCAGAAGCCAGCGCTTCTGCTGTCTCGATCACACCGAGCGTATGCTGAAACCGGGAAGGCTTGATCCGTTTCTTCAACGAAGCAATGATCTCCGCTTCACTCTTCTGTTTCCCATACAGGCCATGTTCCGCGATATACCGGTTGACGGCGGGCTCCAGCATCGGATGCGGAAGCTTGCCGTCGTAGATTTCCTGTCGGATTTGAGAGGAAGACACAGGCAGATCGGACAGCGGAAGGACATGGATCACTGCACTGTAGCGGTCTTTCATGTACTGCATATCCGCCTGCAGCTGCGCCTGATCACACTGGTCTTCTCTCGTGGCAAGGATCAGCTCAGCATGACGGCAGATCACTTCCGGTGCGAACCAGGTCTTCATGCCGGCCAGGGAATCCGCGCCCAGAATAAAATACCATTTCACATCCGGACAGGCTCGCGAGAGCTCCAGAAGCGTATCGGCGGTAAACGTGTACCCCTGCCGTCTGATCTCGATGTCGGAACAGGTGAACAGCGGATCGTTCTGGATGGAAAGACGGACCATCTCCAGTCTGTGTTTTGCGCTGGTCACATTTCCGTGCAGCGTCTTAAAATAGGAATTGCCGGTCGGGATCACCATGACCTCATCCAGCCCGAGCATTTCCTGCGCGGCATGGCCGATGCGCTCATGGGCGAGATGGATGGGATCAAATGTTCCGCCGAGAATGCCGGTCTTTTTCATAGGCTGCACTCCAATCAGGGAAGAACGATGGGATCCTTTTTGTCGGGGTTGGGACGGTAGAGCACGATCTTCCTTCCAATCACGGTGACGACCGTCGAACGGGTCCTGTCGGCGATGGTCTCCGCGATCTCCCGGATATCATAGCCGCAGTTCTTCAGAACATTGAGCTTGATCAGCTCTCTTGCCTTGATGGCCTCTGCAGCGGAAGCGGTCACTTCCGGCGTTGCACCGTCCTTGCCGACATGAACGACAGGATCAAGCTTTGCGGCGAGGCTCATCAGATAACTTCTCTGTTTGCTTGTCATTGTATTCTCCGATCAGGATCTAATCCTTATTTGTAATAGTCAAAAGCGAATCCGTACATGCGGACCGTATCGCCGTCCGTGATCCCAAGCGCTTCGAGATCGTCCAGGATCCCGCGGTCTTTCAGGAACTGCTGGAAGAACAGGAAGCCTTTCTCGGATTCCAGATTGGTATAGCCGAGCATCTTTTCGATCATCGGACCTTCGATCACATACTCTCCGTCCTCATTGACGGAAACTTCGTAGGGCAGATCCGGCACATTGTTCTTCGGAATGTATTCCTTCTCATAGACGACAGGTTCCTTGCCGATCTGCTGCAGACGCTCGTAAATCGCGTTTATAAGCTCATTTACGCCCTTTCCAGTCACAGCCGATATCGGATATACCTTCATGCCTTCGGGCCCGAATTCGGCCGTAAGACGCGCGACAGGGTCCTCTTCGCCCTCTTCCGTCTGGATAATGTCTGTTTTGTTCGCAGCGATGATCTGCGGCACCTGCATCAGTTCGGGATTGAAGCGTTCAAGTTCGGCATTGATCGCACGGATATCTTCCACGGGATCACGGCCTTCGGAACCGGAGGCATCCACGATATGCACGAGCAGTCTGGTCCGCTCGATATGGCGCAGGAAATCATGCCCCAGTCCGATGCCTTCGGAGGCGCCGTCGATGAGTCCCGGGATGTCCGCGATCACGAAGCCTTTCCCGTTTCCCATATCCACCACGCCCAGATTCGGCTGCAGTGTAGTAAAATGATAATTTGCGATCTTCGGCCGGGCATTCGTTACTCTGGAAAGGAAGGTGGATTTGCCGACATTCGGATAGCCGAGCAGGCCGACATCCGCGATCACCTTCAGTTCCAGTTCCACCATCAGCTCCTGTCCGGGCTGTCCGGGACGGGCATACTTCGGAGCCTGCATCGTGGAGGTTGCATAATGCATGTTGCCGGTACCGCCTCTGCCGCCCCGCAGGACGACCTCCCGCTCATTGCCGCCGGACATATCCGCGATGACTTTTCCGCTCTCTGCTTCCCGGATGACGGTGCCTTCCGGCACCTTCAGGATCAGATCCTCCGCGGAAGCACCGGTGCATCTTCTCTTTCCGCCTTCCTTGCCGTTGGCAGCGACATATTTTCTTTTGTGACGGTAATCGGAAAGCGTGTTCATGCCTTTGTCGATCACAAAGACGATGTCGCCGCCCTTTCCGCCGTCGCCGCCGTCGGGTCCGCCGTCGGGCACATAAAGCTCGCGCCGGAAGCTGACGTGGCCGTCGCCGCCGTCGCCTGATTTTATATAGATCTTTGCGTGATCAGCAAACATAGTGACCTCCGTAGTGAGTAAAAAAGCCGGTGCGAAAAGCACCGGCCAAAGTGTTGTTATTCCGTGACTTCGGTTCTGGGGTAAACGGAGACCTGCTTTTTGTCTCTGCCCTTACGCTCAAAACGTACAACGCCGTCTGCCGTAGCAAAGAGCGTGTCATCACTTCCACGTCCGACATTCACACCGGGATGGATGTGCGTGCCGCGCTGGCGGTAAAGGATATTACCGGCCAGAACAAACTGTCCGTCTGCTCTTTTTGCTCCCAAACGCTTTGACTCGGAATCTCTTCCGTTCTTGGTGGAGCCAACTCCCTTTTTATGTGCCATGAATGTTCACCTCCCCTTGCGATTATTTCTCGATGGAATCGATCTTCAGCTTTGTGTACTGCTGTCTGTGACCGTTCTTCTTGTGATAACCGGTCTTTCTCTTGTACTTGTAAACGATGACCTTGCGTCCCTTTTCCTGTGCAAGAACGGTAGCCTTGACCTTCGCGCCCTCTACAACGGGAGTGCCGATGGTGAAGGTATCATCACTTACAGCAAGGACCTGATCAAATTCATAAGTCTCACCTGCAGCTACATCAAGCTTCTCGACGAGGATCACATCCCCTTCAGCGACCTTATACTGCTTGCCGCCAGTTGCAATGATTGCGTACATTGAAGTACACCTCCTGATTCGAATTCGCCGGCTTCGGTGTCCTCTCGGATCTTCGACCTTACCGTGCGTGCCGTGTGAATACACACTAGGACATATTACCATCATCTGCCGGGTAAAGTCAAGCACAAAATAGCGGAGAAACCCGAAGATTTCTCCGTTATGCAGAGGTTTTATTCCATATGTCCCTTTGCCTTGATCACCGCGATCACGTCATCGACATATTTCTCGCAGATCTCATCTGTATCGGCTTCGACCATGACTCTGATCACGGGCTCGGTGCCGGACTCACGGACCAGAATACGGCCGTTGTCACCGAGTTCTTCCGCGACTTTCGCAACGGCAGCCTGCACATCCGGATCGTTCTGCG
>DFKM01000036.1 GCA_002373555.1 Lachnospiraceae bacterium UBA3645 | reverse complement strand
CCGGCGAGGAGGCCGGCAGCCTGGAGACAGCGTTTGATTCCGTCAGTGAACATTACAATAAGCAGAATAAGCTGAAGGGCAAGGTCCGCGGCGCGATGATCTATCCGACCTTCGTCATGGCGCTGGCCGTGGTCGTCGTGATCGTGCTGATGGTCAAGGTCGTGCCGACCTTTACGGCGATCTTTGAAGAGCAGGGCTCGGAACTTCCGGCGATCACGATGTCGCTGATCATCATTTCGAACTTCTTCCGGAGGAGCTGGATGTATCTGCTCGGCATCATTGTTGCTGTCGTGCTGTTTATCAAGCTTTACGGAAATACGGAGGACGGCCGGCTGAAGCTTGCGAAACTTATGCTGAAGCTGCCGGTGCTCGGGAATATCAATATCTTAAGCGCCGCCAGCCAGTTCACGAATACGATGGCGATGATGCTTGGCGCCGGACTGCCGATGACGAAGGCAGTCACGATCACTTCCCGCACGATGACGAATTACTACATCAGCACGGAAGTCGGGAAGATCACGTCGAAGCTGGAAGTCGGCCAGACGCTCGGCAGGAGCCTGAAGGAAGCAGGCTGTCTGCCGGAGATCATGAACGATATGGCAGCGGTCGGTGAAGAGAGCGGTGAACTGGAGTCCACACTGGCCATGACGGCGGAATACTATGATTCCGAACTGGAGCAGGCGACGGCAGCCGCGCTGGCAAAGCTGGAGCCGGTCACGCTGGTGTTCATGGGCGCTGTCGCCGGGTATATCGTCGTGGCGATCTATATGGCGATGTTCATGATGTACAACGGGATGTAGCGATGAAAATGAAAAATACCCGCGGGGCGGTCAGCCGCTCGGTCGTTCTGCTGTTGATCCTGATCGGCATCATGCTGGTCATCATCGCGGTCCCGGCCTGGAACGCTTTCCGCTACCGCTCGGAACGCATCGGCTGCGAGCAGGCCATGAAATCGGCCGGCGACGGCCTGATCATCGAGTATCTGGGCAGCTTTGAAGAATCGGATATCCGCGAAGCGAGAGATACGCTGGAGCGCGTGATGCCCGCGAGAGAGGATCTCTGCCCCGTCCACGGAAACATTTATCTGATCAAAGACGCGAACGGCATTTATACACCTGTCTGCGGTCTGCACGATCCGGACGTAAAACGCCGTACCCGGCTGAATGCTTCCTATGCGGAAGAGATGCTTGCGACGGCACGGAGAAAATCGGTTCCGGCCGGGCAGCGCGATCCGGAATCGATTGAGATCACAGTCAACGGAAAGCCGCTGACATGCGTGCATGTCACGGAGGAGGAAGTCATCCACCGCGGCACGGCTACCACGAACGGCTACGAAGGCGTTGTCTGTTACTACGGAACGGCGGGAGATTTTACATTCTCCCCGAAGACGGCACACAAGGGAATGGGGAGCGCGAAGGAAGGCGAGATCTGTTACTTTGTTTACGCCGATGAAAAGTACTGTGCGATCTGGCGTTCCAACGACGGCTGGGACGGCGATGCCTATCAATAAAGAAACCTGTCAGTCGGGGAAGAAAATACCTTTACCAATGCCTTCCCCTTCAGGGGAAGGTGGCACGTCAGTGCCGGAAGAGGTTATGTCCATTTACGAATATACACCGATACTTATATACTTTGTTCTCCTCGCTGCTGTCCTCGGCGCCAGCCTCGGCTCGTTCCTCAACTGCGCCGCCTGGCGCATCGTGCACGGAGAATCCTTCTTAAAAGGAAGGAGCCACTGCACGACCTGCGGACATGCGCTCGGGTTCCTGGATCTGATCCCGGTCCTTTCCTGGGTCTTTCTGAAAGGAAAATGCCGTTACTGCGGCGAGAAGATCCCGGCGAGATACCCGCTCACGGAGCTTTTCTTCGCGGCGGTATCCGTCCTCTGTCTGCTGCGGTTCGATCTGACGGTACTGTGCCTGCGGAATTACATCTTCCTTTGCTGTCTGTTCCTGCTGACGCTGACGGATATCGAGGACATGATGATCCCGGACGGCTGTCACATCGTTTCCGTGATCGCGTGGATCGTGACGTTTCCGTTTCTGTTTGACGGTTTCGGGGATGGCGTGTCCCATATCATTGCGGCAGTGGTCTACGGCGGCGGGCTGCTCGCTGTCTCCCTGATCCTGGACCGGGTGCTCGGACGGGAGTCGCTCGGCGGCGGCGATATCAAGCTGTTCGCTGTAACGGGATTATATATCGGGCTGATCGGAACGCTGTTTGTGATGATCATCGCCTGCCTGGCAGGGCTGCTGTTTAACGCTGTCCGGGCAAAAGGAGAACAGGAAACCAAGGCATTTCCCTTCGGACCGTGGATCGCAGGAGCAGCGGCGCTGATGCTGCTGTTCGGGGATCCGCTGATCAACTGGTACATCGGTCTTCTGTAAGGAGTGAAGATAATGGCAAAGAAAACGATTCTCGGAATAGACATCGGATACGATCAGCTCAAACTCGCGCTGGTTTCCGGCGGCAGAGTGGTGAGCACGGCTTCCGCGGCCATGCCGGAGAACCTGATGGTGGACGGCCGGATCACCTCCAGGGAGACCATGAGCGACCTGATCCGGACGACGATGAAAGAGAACGGGATCCGGGCGAATGACGCAGCCATCGCGCTGCCGAATGAAGCGGTCTACGTGAAAAACGTGAGCATGCCGCTGATGACGACGGATCAGCTGGTCTATAACCTGCCGTTCGAATTCAACGATTACATCACCGGTGAGATCCGGGATTACATCTTTGATTACGCGGTGATCAAGGATGCGGAGGAAGAGCAGGAAGAGGATCCGGAGGATGAGAACAGCGGAAAAAAGATGAGCCTGATGGCTGTCGGCGCGGAGCGTTCGCTGATCGAGGACGCGCAGGCGATCCTGCGCAAAGCCGGTCTCCGGATGAAGATCGCATCGCCGGCGCTCTGCTCCTACATCAATCTGATCCGGGCGCAGAAAGACAGTCTGTATCAGATGGCCGACGAGTTCGGGATCCTGGATCTGGGCTATGAAGAGATCCGTCTGTACATGTTCCGGGGGGACCGGCATGTCGCGACCAGAGAACTGGAAACCGGCCTCTCCACATTGGATGACGTGATTGCAGACGCTTTCAGCGTGGACGTGCATCTGGCGCATACCTACCTGATGAACAACTATGAGAACTGTCTGGAGCGGGAGGAATGCCTGGCCGCCTATGAAAATATTGCGGTCGAACTGATGCGGGCGATGAACTTTTACCGCTTCAGCAATCCCGACAGCACGCTTTCAGATCTGTGGCTCTGCGGCGGCGGTGCAGTGATCCGGCCGCTGGCGGATTCTATCGGCGAAATGCTTGACATGGAGCTGCATCCCGCGTCCGAACTGGTCCCCGGCGGAGACGCGGTCGAAGAATGCAACAGTTTTGTGCAGGCGGTCGGCGTTACGTTCGGCATGTAAGGGGGTGATGCAGATGGCCGGAATCAAAGGAATCAAAAGACCGGCAGATACCGGGCGGGGGTCCGGGATCAGCCGGAAAGGCAGAGCCGGAAAAACGCGCGGGAAGCTGCCGGAGAAGACAACAATCAATCTTGTCATCAAAGACGAGAACAGCATCAAACCCCAGATCGCGGTCCCGGCGATCATCCTGATCTGCCTGCTGGCAGCGGTCTTCGGGAAATTCGCGGTCGCGGACCGGCTGATCTCCGCATCCCGGGCGGCCGGACAGGTGACGGAACTGCGGTCCGGGCTGGACAGCGCGTATGAGAAGCTCGCCTTCTATGCCGATGTGGAAGATAAGTATGCGCATTATACCTACTCCGGGATGACGGAGGAGGAGATGACCAGAGTCGACCGCGTGGATGTGATGAAGCTGGTGGAAAAGGCGCTTTCCGAGGGATATACGCTCAGGAGCTGGACGGTCAGCGAGAACATCATGACGCTGCAGATGACGGGCAGCTCGCTGAAGGAGCTGAACCGGCTGTCGCAGATCCTGGAGCAGGAGTCGATCGTTGACCAGTGCGTGATCACGACGGCGGACCGGAGCGAGAAGAACGATGTCCGCACGGATGTTGCAGCGACCTTTACGATTTACCTGCAGCGGGCCGATACGGAGACGGCAGCGGATGCAGGGACAGCCGTCCCGGAAACAGCCGCGGCGGAGACCGAAGGAGGTGACGGACAGTGAAGATCATGAGCAGAAATTTCACACGTTCGGAAAAGATCCTTCTGCTGCTCCTGGCGGTGATCCTTCTGGGCCTGTTCTACTACAAGGCGGTCGACCAGAACGTGCGCAATTCGATCGCTTCCTCGGAAGCGGAGGCGCAGTCGCTCCAGACGGAGCTGACGGTCGTGCAGGCGAGAGTCCAGAATCTGGAGAAAATGCAGAAAGAAGTCGACGAGGTCATGGGCGCGGAGGGAACGTCCAGGATGGAAAGCTACAACAACAGCAAGGCGGAGGTGGCTTTCCTGAATGATATCCTTTCGGAAGCCGGCGATTATTCGATCGCATTTTCGGAGGTAACCAGAAACGGAGATCAGATTCGCAGGGCATTTACGCTTTCGTACAAGACGGCGAATTACCGGGCTGCGGAAGACATCATGGAAAAGCTGTGTTCCGGCGAGTACCGGTGCCTGATCGGAGATGTGAACTGCAGTATCGCAGAAGACGGCGTCACCACCGCGAAGATGATGGCGACGTTTTATGAGACCATGGTGGGCGGCGTTCCCGATGCAGGACTGCCGGAGGATTCGGCAAAAACAAAAAATGTCACGGAATAATCAAAAAAAGTTTTTCTGTGACGGTTCGTTTGACACCCGGGTGCTATAATAAAGCCATAAAGTAAAGAAAACGCAAGGCAAAACAAAAGCAACCCGAAAACAAACAGCAACCCCAAAGAAATTCCGGCGGTTCCCGGCCGCCTGAGTCATACGAGCGGCAAAGCCGCAGGTCCGAGACCGGACCGCTTCGGCCGAGCAATGGTCCGGAGGAAGACAACAAAATACTACATGTAGAAAAGGAGACTAAACATGGAAAAGATCAGAAACAAAAAGGGATTTACACTCGCTGAACTGCTTATCGTCGTAGCGATCATCGCTGTACTCGTCGCGATCGCGATCCCGGTGTTCACGACACAGCTGGAGAAGAGCCGTGAGGCTACCGACCTTGCAAATGTACGTGCTGCTTATGCTGAGCAGATGACGGCACTGCTCGAGTGGGATGGCACCGATGCTAATCTGCCCGCTGATATTATTGTTCCGGCTAAGCAGACACAGGATAATTGGCAGAGTGCTGGAGATGAACCTACTACTACAATTGCTGAAGGTCATCAGAATGCAGGTATTTCGGTTCCCGCAAGCACAACATCTTACGTTGTTTCAGTCACTGCTGATGGTACTGGTATCGAAGTCACCGCTGGTGACTGAATCACGTAATAGCCCGAATATATATCTTCTCAAGCCTCCAGAAAGGAATATTGAGGTAATAGTTAAAGAGAAGGATCCCCGCTCTACCGTCTTCGGTTTTACAAAAACCACAGCATTCCCACCCTGCTGTACGGTGAGCACCAAAAATGATTGCGGAAAAAAGAGGACACCTGCAATCCATAAAAAAGCATATTCGTTTTAGGTCTCCCCGCTGCTGCTCCGGGAAAGGCAGACAGCGGAAACCGGGAAAGGGCTTCGTCCATCAGGACGAAGCTTTTTCAATTCCGGAAAGATTCAATCTTGATAGAATAGTCGCTTTGTTGTAATATAAATATTGGATAATTATCATTTTCAATGCAAATCGTATTGCATTCAGTGCGAATATGCAGAATCATTCAGGAAGGGGAATGGTTATGGGTTCGTCACCGCAGAAAAGTTTCACCCCGGCGGTCTCACAGTTTTCCGCCTGGGCATTTTCGCTCGGCACATCTGTCGGCTGGGGTTCGCTTGTCGTCACGAGCAATTCCTATCTTGGCCAGGCAGGTCCCTGGGGCAGCGTCCTGGGCCTGATCATCGGCGGCCTGATCATGCTGGTCATCGCAAAGAATTATGCCTATCTGATGCAGATCTATCCGGAAGCCGGCGGCGCGTATGCGTTCGGCCGGGAAGTCTTCGGACATGATTTCGGCTTTCTGACAGGCTGGTTCCTGGCGCTCGTCTATCTTGCCGTTCTGTGGGCGAACGCGACATCCATCCCGCTTTTTGCCCGGTATTTCATGGGTGAGATCTTTGAATACGGGAAGCTGTATACGATCTTCGGATATGACATCTATCTGGGGGAGGCGCTGATTACCATTCTCGCGCTGCTTCTGACAGCTGCCCTCTGTATCCGCGCCAGAAAGGCTTCGATCTATGCCATGACCGGTCTGGTCTGTGTGTTTGCCATCGGCATTACCGCTGCCTTTTTCGCGGCGGTCTTCGGACACGGTCTGTCGTTTGATCCCGGTTTTCTTCCGGATTCTTCCGCCATATCGCAGGTGATCCTGATCGCCGCCATTTCCCCCTGGGCTTTTATCGGCTTTGAAAACATTTCCCATCTTTCCGAGGAGTTTTCCTTTCAAAAGTCGAAAGTATTCCGCGTGCTTGTAGCGGCGGTCATTTCCACGGTGCTGCTGTATGTCTTTGTGACGCTGCTTTCCGTGACGGCCTATCCCGCGCGCTATGCCACCTGGCTGGATTATATCCGGGATAGGGGGAATCTGTCAGGCCTGGAAGCACTGCCGGCCTTCTATGCCGCGCAGCATTACCTTGGCAGTGCCGGTGTCTGGATCCTGATGGCGTCTCTCCTGGCGCTTGTCATCACCAGCCTGATCGGAAATATGACGGCCCTCAGCCGTCTGTTCTATGCGCTTGGCAAGGATATGATCCTGCCGGTAAAAGCGGGAGAACTGAACCGCTACGGAACGCCCGGCTATGCGATCGTGCTCGTTACGGCTGTTTCCCTGGTCATCCCGTTCGTCGGGCGTACGGCGATCGGCTGGATCGTGGATGNNTCCTGATGATCGCCGGGCTTTCGCTGCTCGTTCCCTTCGTCGGGCGGACGGCGATCGGCTGGATCGTGGATGTCACGACGATCGGTGCGACGCTGCTCTACGGTTTCGTTTCCGCTGCTGCGGCAAAGATCGCGGAAAAGCAGGAGGATAAGACGGAGCGGATCACCGGGACCGCAGGCGTGGTTCTCATGGTGCTGTTCGGCCTGTATCTTCTGCTCCCGACATTGATCTCCACCGGCTCGCTGGAGCGCGAGACTTATTTCCTGTTTATCGTCTGGAGCGTGCTCGGCTTTCTGTATTTCCGGCGGATCCTGCATTATGATAAGGAACGGCGGTTCGGCAATTCCAGCATTGTCTGGGTGGCGCTGCTCTCGCTGGTGCTCTTCATTTCGCTCATCTGGATGCGGCAGTCGATGATCGCGTCGAATGACCGGATGCTGGAGAATGTACGTTCCTATTATGAGCAGATCGATGATGCCGACCGGCAGGCGGATGAACAGTATATCGAAGATCAGATCGATGAGATGGAGACAGCCAACACCCGGACGATCATGATGGCGGTCGGGATGTTCGTCTTCGCGATCATGATCATGCTGACCAACCATTCCTATATGAACCGGCGCACGCTGGAGAGCGAGCGGTCCGCAAATATCGATCCGATGACGGGCGTCAAGAGCAAGCACGCCTGGATGAAGAAGGAGACTGAATTCAACAACGCCATCAGTGCGGGCGAAGCAGGCGATTTTTCCATCGTTGTCTGCGACGTCAACGGGCTGAAGAAGATCAACGATACGCTCGGGCACAAAGCCGGCGACGAATATATCTGCGCCGCCTGTAAGATGGTCTGTGAGATCTTCAAGCACAGCCCGGTCTTCCGGATCGGCGGCGACGAATTCGTGACGATCCTGACCGGACGCGATCATACTGCGAGGAGAGAGCTGATGCAGCTCCTGCACGACCGTTCGGTAGCGCATATTTCCGAAGGCGGCGTGGTGGTATCCGGCGGCATTTCCGATTTCCGGCCGGGTGAAGACGTGAATTTCCACTCCGTATTCCAGCGGGCGGACGAGCTCATGTATGAGGAGAAGCAGCTGCTGAAGGGACTCGGCGCGGTCACGCGTGATGAGGAGCCGGAGGAAGAGGATCAGCATGAAGAAGCCCCCGCCGTGCTCAATGTGCGGAAGAAAGTCATGATCGTGGAGGATGAGGAGATCAACCGTCTGATGCTCGGCAATATCCTCACGGAAGACTATGATCTGCTGTATGCGGCCGACGGTCTGGAGGCCATGGAGATCGTGAAGGAGAATCAGGATGACCTCTCGCTCATGCTGCTGGATCTTCTGATGCCCAGAAAAGGCGGCATGGAAGTCCTGCAGGAGATGCGGCAGGATGCGGCGCTGAAGAAGATCCCGGTCATCGTCCTGACCGCGGATCAGCAGGCCGAGGTCGAATGTCTGAAACTCGGTGCAGCGGATTTCATCCCCAAGCCGTACCCGGCCTTTGAGATCATCAAGGCGAGGGTCGACAAGTGCATCGAGATGTCCGAGAACCGGGATATGATCCAGTCCACCGAAAGAGATGCGCTGACAAAGCTTTACAATGTGGAATATTTCACCCGGTATATCGAGCTGTATGACAAACACTACCGTGAAGCCAGCATGGATGCCGTCGTGATCGACGTGAACAGCTTCCATATGATCAATGAGCGGTACGGAAAGCTTTACGGCGACAGCGTCCTCAGACGTCTCGGAAAAGGGATCCGGAAGCTGGCGCGGGAGATCGGCGGGGTCTGCTGCCGGCAGGGCGCGGACACCTTCCTGCTGTACTGCCCGCACCGGGAGGATTATGATGCGCTGTACACGGAGCTTTCAGACGGGCTGAATGAGAATGAGGATACCCAGAACCGAGTGCGTCTGCGGTTAGGTGTTTACGCGCAGTGCGACAAGACACTGGATCTGCCGCGCCGTTTTGACCGGGCGAAGATGGC
>DFKM01000116.1 GCA_002373555.1 Lachnospiraceae bacterium UBA3645 | reverse complement strand
ACCATGACCTCCGGCCAGTGCACCATGGGCGCCATAAAGAACTGCAGCGTATGCGCGCCGAGCGAAAGCTCCTCGCCTTCCTTGACCGTGATTTTCTGCATGGCAGAGGCATCATAATAATTCGGGAGCATGTTGAAGGTCTTCGCATTGCCGACCAGCGTTGTCTCCGGATACTTCGCCATGAACTGCGCAAGCGTACCCGCATGGTCGGGCTCCAGATGATGGATCACCAGATAATCCGGTTTCCTGTCACCGAGGGCAGCCGCCAGGTTCGCAAGCCATTCGTCCGAACCGCGCTTATCGCAGGTATCCATCACGGCGATCTTCTCATCAAGAATGATATAGGAATTGTAAGCCATTCCTTCGGGAACGACATACTGGCTTTCAAAAAGATCAATAGTGTCATCATCTACGCCGATGTAACGGATCGCATCGGAGATTTCTGTATAGTTCATATCGGTATTCCGCCTTTCCGCTGTCTCTTCTTAAAAACAGCCCATATAGTATATCATAATTCCGATCGGTGTAAAAGAGATTTACGCTCTTCTGTGCTTCTTTTGCATTTTTTGCAGAAAGAACTCCTTGTGCAATCCCGAAAATGCGTTATAATAATAAATTAACTATCGAAGTATTCTATCAAAAGAGAGGCGATCATAATGAAGAGGATCTTATCCCTGATCCTGGCAGCAGTGCTCCTTCTGGGCCCCGCCCTTCCGGCATCTGCCGCCGCAAAATACAAATTGAACAAGACCAAGGCAGCCGTTGAGATCGGTGAGACCGTAGCGCTCTCGATCACCGAGAACGGCAAAGCCGTATCCGACGTAAAATGGAAAAGTTCCAAAACATCGGTTGCGGAAGTGACGGCGGACGGTCTGGTGACCGGCATTTCCGCCGGCAAGGCAACTGTCACCGGTACTGTGGGCGGCAGCAGTTATAAATGCACCGTCACAGTCACAGAGCATACGAACGAGGCCATGAAGCGCTACACCGTCCTTGTCCTGGACAACAGCGCCAGAATGAAGGGAACAGCGTTTGAAGAAGAAAAGGCAGCCGTCAGATCCTTCTGCAATACGCTGCTTGCCGCGGACGGAAAGAACTATGCAGCAATCGTTGTCTACAATAACAGAGGCACCGCTGCCTATGCCTGCAAATTCACCTCCAGCAAGAAGAAAATCTCGAAAGCACTTGCGTCCCTGAAGAAATGCAGCGGAAAGCAAAACATCAATTCCGGCATTGCCAAAGCCTGGCAGCTTCTGAAAAAAGGCAATGACGGCAGCAATGTAATCAAGAACGTGATCATCGTTTCCAACGGAATCAGTGAAAAAGGCAAAGATCTTTCGAGCGGCAGATACACTGCGAAGGACAGCAAAAAATACTATACGCTTGCAAACCGGATCTACCGGAGCGCAGGCGTTCTCAAGGATCTCAATTACTCCGTCTACACCCTCGGTTTTTATCAGAAGACATCGAAAAAGGATGCGGCCTTCGGCAAAAGGGTGCTGAAGGATGCCGCTTCTTCGGGAAAATACTATACCGTCAGGAAGTCGTCCTCTTTCGACAGTGTCTTTTCGAAAATCGCAGACAGTATGACATCCGCTTCCATCAGCAAACAGAAACTCACCCTCACGGCAGGCAACACGGGAAACCTTACCGTACGGCAGAACGGAAAGAAAGCGAAGGCAGTCTGGAAAAGCAGCAATAAAAAAGTCGCCAGAGTCAGCCAGACCGGCGAGGTGACCGCAGTTGCAGAAGGCACCTGCACGATCTCGGCGGTACTCGGCAGCGAGAAGCTCAAATGCAAGGTAACGGTCAATCCCGCTTCCAAAATAGCAGGCAAAACACTCACAGTTTCCGCGGATACACTGAGCGTCTATGTCGGAAAGAGCAAAACGCTGACTGCGAAAGTCGGCAGCAAAAAGAAGACCGTCAAATGGTCCAGCAAGGACAGCTCGATTGCCAGAGTCGACAGGAACGGCAAGGTAACCGGTGTCAAGCAGGGAACGACAACCGTCTATGCGAAGTACGGCAAGCAGACCGTCAAAGTGACCGTCAAGGTCTCGGTCAAACATCCGAACCTCTCCTTCTATATCCTGCATGATCCGGTCGTTTCCAGGATGGGCTACAAGAAAGTCAACGAATCCGGTGCGCAGCTGAAGGTCAATACCGGCGGCAAGGTGACGAAATGCGGTGTGTATCTCTACACCGCGGGCGGCAAGGACAACTTCATCATTGCCTGCAAGGGAACGAAGCTCAAGTCGATCGATATCAACTGCTATCTCGGATACAACGGCAGCATCCTGTACGACTCCTACAACACCTCCGGCCACAGCTGGTATATGTCCCGCTATGCGATGAAGAAAGACAAGAACGGGATCTGGAGCAAGGGCGGCAAATTTGAAGCGATCAGCTTCAGCGTGGAAGACAAGAACGGGAACAACCTGACGGCTTCCGGTGCCGGCGTCGACAGCAAGCACATCAAGGTCTTCAAAGATCTGACAAAGATGAAGAAGTGGCTGAAACAGAATTAAAACAGTACGTCCCCGGGCGGGGACAGGGCCGGTTCCCTGTCCCACCCGGGGACGCTTCTTACTCCTCCGCGACAGCGAATGCTGTCGCGTATTCTTTTTCATGGGTGATGGAGATATGGATCCTGCGGATCCCTGCAGAGGCCAGGACCGGCGCCAGGTCCTCCGTGATATGCACATACGGATGTCCGTCCTCCGCCCGTAAAGTCTCGATCTTCCGCAGATCGAGCGGCATTTCCGCATACGGAGCCACCGCCTTGAAGACAGCTTCCTTAACAGCGAACCGGCCCGCGTAATACTCCGAAAGCGGCTTCACGCGGTCCGTCTCCGGCGCCATGTCTCTCTCCGCCTGCGTATAAGTCTTCCGGAAAAAGGCGGACGAAGCATCCTTCTCCAGCATCTTTCTGATCCGTTCAATTTCCACGGTATCCACACCGATCCCGATGATCATGGCCGTACCTCCGCTTCTTATTTGTGATATGGTTCATTCTTCATGATCCTGAACGCCCGGTAGATCTGCTCCGCCAGGATCACCCGCATCAGCTGATGGGGAAATGTCATATCCGAAAACGAGATCTTCACGTCGGCCTTCTGAAGCACCTCGTCCGAAAGCCCCAGCGACCCGCCGATGATAAAGCTGATATGACTGGCCCCACGCAGCATGCTGTCCGAGATCCAGGACGAAAAACCGACCGAATCCATCTTTTTCCCATTGATCGCCAGCGCCGTCTTCAGACTGTTTTCCGGCAGGCGCTTCAGGATCCGCTCCCCCTCAATGCGTTTGACATTTTCCTCTTCCTTCGCTGACGCATTCTCGGAGGTCTGCTCATCCGCCACCTCGATGATCTCGAACGAAACATATCTTCCCAGACGCTTGGCGTACTCATCGATCGCCGCGCGCCAGTATTTTTCCTTCAGTTTTCCGACTGCTATGACTGTGATCTTCATGCATTTCTCCTGCTCCGCGAACGGACAAACCATATAGAATAATCCTTCTTCCCGTGGTATAATCAGATATCATCGGAAAGGAAAGGAGGAGCCTTTTATGACCTACTGGGACGCCATCGGCCGTGCCATTGCCGCACTCGAGCCGCTGGATGAAGCAAACCGCATCGCGGATTTCCTGAACCGCTCCGGCCTTTCTGCAACCGTTTCCACAGATCCCGACAGCGATCTTTACGCTGTTCTGGTCCCGAAGGATGAGGAATATGCTTCCGTTGGCTTTATGGAGACCTACCGGAAGCACCGATCGGAGATGACCAATGCCGAGAACGAATACCGCTCTCATGTTCTTTCGCCGTCTCCGGACATCGTGCCCTCCGAAGAAAAATTCCGTTACGAGACCAACTCCTCCGTGGCTTTCATGCTGGCCGGCGCCGTGATCTTCATCATGGCTGTCGTTCATTTCTTCTTTATTCTGCGCCGTGCCGTCCCCGGCGTCGTGGCGGACTGCATTCCCGAACTGATCTTCGGCTCGGTCTTTCTTGTATTCGGCATGTCCAGCCAGCAGAAAGTGCAGATGCTGCGGACCGCGATCCTGGAGGAGAACGCGTTCAACGACCGGGTCGTGAACTGGTGCACGACCACCTATTCTGCCGAGCATATCGACAAAGTCATCGATGCCGCCGGCTACGAAGAGGATCTGACCGATGCCGAGATGGCATCCTTAAGACGTACGCTGCTGAAGGACTACATCCTCCGCGAATATGATATCACGGACAATGCCTATCTGGATTATCTCGTCGACCTGGTCTACAAGCGGCTCTATTTCCCGAACACCATCTCGGCGGCGATGTAAATCTCACAGGTTCTTCAGCTTCTCTATGACCGCTTCATAATTTTCAGCTCTGTGCGGGAACGTGCATCCCGTACAGTTTTTTATGCGCGCATCTCCCCGCTCGATCCACGCCGGATGTCCCGGGCAGTCCTCGATCCTGTAGAACGGGCAGTAGCAGAACAGACAGTTGATCTCCTCGATCCCTTTATGACAGGGATAATATTCACAGTCCCTGTTCTCAAAATATTTATAGGAAGCTTTCATCTTACAGTCCCAGCTCCTTTTCACCCGACGCAGCCGCCTGCGCCTTTTTCAGCAGTTCTTCATAGCCGGCCGTCTTTCCGGCACGCACATCCGCGAGGATCCGGTCCGCCGTATCCGCTGCCGCCTGCAGCAGCGGCGCATCCGAATAGATATCGCCCAGTTCAAAATGCAGATCGCCGCTCTGCCTGACGCCGAACAGATCGCCCGGGCCGCGCAGTTTCAGATCTTCGGAAGCGATCTTAAATCCGTCATTTGTGGAATTCAGGACAGAGAGCCTTTTATTCTCTTCTTCCTTCCCGGAGCCGTCGATGAAAATACAGTATGACTGTGCATCGCCTCTTCCGACGCGGCCCCGCAGCTGGTGCAGCTGTGCAAGACCGAACCTTTCGGCATTTTCCACCATCATCACCGTCGCATTCGGCACATCCACGCCGACCTCAACGACTGTGGTGGAAACGAGCACCTGCGTTTTCCCGGACTGGAAATCCGCCATCTGCTGGTCCTTTTCCTTACCGCGCATTTTTCCGTGCAGCATCGCAACATTGATGTACGGCGGCAGCGCTTCCCGCAGCTTCTCCGTGTAGGTATTCACATCCACGATATCCGGATCATCGCCCTCTTCCACCATCGGGCAGATCACGTACGCCTGGTGTCCCTGATCGACCTGTTTCCTTATAAAATCATATGCCTTCGGCCGCCAGCCCGGATCCACGACGCAGTTTTTGATCGGCAGCCGCCTCGCCGGCACCTGATCGACGACGGAAATGTCCAGATCACCATAAATGATGATCGCAAGCGTACGGGGGATCGGTGTCGCACTCATGACGAGCGTATGCGGAAGCATGCCTTTCTGCGCCAGCGTGCTGCGCTGGTTGACGCCGAAACGGTGCTGCTCATCAGTGATGACCAGCGCCAGCGAATCGTATTCCACTTTCTGCGTGATCAGCGCGTGCGTTCCGATGATCACGTCGACAGTGTGCTCCCGGATCGCCTCCGTCATCTTCCGCTTTTCTGCAGCCGTCATCGAACCGGTCAACAGACCGACCCGCACCGGCAGGCCTGCCGCTTCGAATGCTTTCCGGGTATTCTCGTAATGCTGGTGCGCAAGCACCTCTGTCGGCGCCATGAGAACGCTCTGATACCCGTTCTCCGCGGCAAGCAGCATGGCGAGCTGTGCCAGCACGGTCTTGCCGGATCCGACATCTCCCTGCACCAGACGGTTCATCCTGGTGCTCCCGGTCATATCCGTAATGATTTCCGCTTCCACACGCTTCTGTGCATCCGTCAGATCATAGGACAGACTGTCCTTGAAAAGCTGCCGCCAGGAATCCTTCGGGAACAGAAAACCGTTGTCCTCCCGGATCCCGCCGCCTCTTAACGTCCGGATCTGCAGGATGAATAACAGGAACTCTTCAAAGACCAGCCGTCGGCGGGCTGCTTTTGTCGCCTCCATATCCTCCGGAAAATGGATCTCCGCAAGCGCCTCCATGATCCCGGGATACTGTCCTGCATTCCGGATTTCCGCGGGCAGGATCTCCGTCACTGTGCAATCCGACAGTGCAGCCCGGATCCATTTTCTCCAGTTCTTTGCAGACATGCCGGGGGGCAGAGAATAGACCGGCTGCAGCCGGCGCATCATTTCATCATAATCCGCAGGCGGAATGATCTGCGGCTGATCCATATGCACACCGTATTCATCCCGGAGGAGCCGGCCGTAGATCAGCGCGCCGTCCCCGCGCCGGATCGTCTTTGCGAGATACGGATTGCCGAACCACGAGAGCTTCACCTTCCCGGTGCCGTCCGAAAATGTCACGGAGGTGACTGCAAGGCGACGTCCTCTGCGGCTGACCGGCGCGGAGGAAAATGTACCGGCAAGCGTCACCATCGCGCCGTTTCCGGCTTCATAGATCTTGACGGGCGCAGCATAACGGACATACCGTCTCGGAAAAGCGCGCAGTAAATCCCCCACGGTGAAAATGCCCATCTTCTCCATGGCTTTCGCGCTCTTCTCCCCGATACCCTTGATTGTTGTTACGGAATCCGATTCTCTCATGATCTCTTTCAGAAAAGAACTGCAAAGAGCCGGCATATGCCGGCTCCCGTGTCATCCGACCAATGATCGGCTGTTATTCAACAGAAACAATATAGTAATAGACCGGCTGTCCGCCGTAATTGATCTCAAATTCCAGATCCGGATACGTCCTTCCGAGGCGCTCCGCCAGGGCTTCCGCCGTGGCTTCCTCTATATCCTTGCCGTAATAAATGCTCACAAGCTCGGAATCTTCATCGACCATCGCCGCGACCATCTCTTCCGCTACGTTATCCAGCTGCTGTCCGACAGCAAGCAGGGCGGAATGATCGCCCAGCGCCATGATATCGCCTTCATGGATCGTCTTGTCATCGATCATGGTATTCCGGACCGCATACGTGACCTGTCCGGTGCGGACATTTTCCATGGCCTCGGTCATGCCGGCAATATTGTCCTCCACGGAATCCATCGGCGAGCATGCAATGATGGCTGCGATGCCCTGCGGGATCGTCTTGGACGGGATCACGACCAGCTTCTTATCCTTGCAGAGTTCGGCCGCCTGCTCGGCAGCGAGGATGATGTTCTTGTTGTTCGGGAAGACATAGATCACATCCGCATTGACTTTTTCCACCGCTTCCAGGATATCATCCGTGCTGGGGTTCATGGTCTGTCCGCCTTCGATCAGCTCGTCGACATTCAGGCCGCGGAAGATCTCGGCAAGTCCTTCTCCGATGGATACGGAAATAAAGCCGACTTCCTTATGTTCCTTCGCTTCCTTTGCTTCAGCCGCTTCCTTGTCCTTCGCCTCACGCTCCGCTTTTTCTCTTGCAGCGATCGCGGAAGCATCGCGGATCAGCTTTTCATGATGCTCTTCACGCATATTGTCGATCTTCATGCGGGAGAGACTTCCGTAGGTCAGTGCTCTTGTGAACACAACACCGGGATCATTTGTATGCACATGCACCTTTACGATATCATCATCGGATACCATGACGATGGAATCCCCGAGTGATTCCAGGAACTCTCTGAAGCGGACGGCTTCGTCATCGTCGTAGTTGCCCTTCTCCAGGTTGATGATGAACTCGGTGCAGTAGCCGAACTTGATCTCTTCTTCGCCTTCCGTCGGAAGGATCAGGCCCTCCGTCCTTACAGCGGCGGGCTCGTGGCTCTCTTCGGGCAGCATCTCGCCCTTCATGCCGGCCAGCGCGCCCTTCATGACCTGCATCAGGCCCTGGCCGCCGGAATCAACGACGCCGGCCTGTTTCAGAACCGGCAGCATCTCCGGTGTCTGCGCGAGGACTTCGTCGCCGTATGCAACGACTTCCTCGAGCATGGCCGTCAGATCTTCAGCCTCGCCGGCGATCTCGGATGCCTTCTCCGCCATGCCTCTCGCGACCGTCAGGATCGTACCTTCCTTCGGCTTGATGACTGCTTTATAGGCCGTTTCCACAGCACGGTTGAATGCTGCCGCAGCGATCTCGGGCGTGATCTCCTCACACTCCCGGATCTCTCTCGTAAAACCTCTGAGCAGCTGGGACAGGATAACGCCGGAATTGCCGCGCGCACCACGGAGCGAACCGGAAGAGATCGCCTTTGCAACAGAGGCCATATCCGGTTCCGGGATGGAATTGACTTCCTTGACTGCCGAGAGGATCGTCAGCGTCATGTTCGTGCCGGTATCCCCGTCCGGTACCGGGAAAACATTCAGCTCATTGATCCACTCCTTGCTGTTCTCAAGGTTCTTTGCCGCCGTAAGGAATGCCGCTTTAAGAAGAGCGGCGTCCATTGTAGGTATTGCCATAGTTTACATCCGGGCGAAGACTTCAGTCGATCACCCGCACTCCTTCCACAAAAATATTGATCTTTCCGACAGGAACTCCGGTGAACTCCTGCACTTTATAACGAACCGTCTCCATAAGATTATCCGATACCGCTCCGATATTGACGCCGTATGAAACGATCACATGGAAGTCGATGTTGAACTGATCATCTACTATCGTTACATTTATTCC
>DFKM01000049.1 GCA_002373555.1 Lachnospiraceae bacterium UBA3645 | reverse complement strand
GGCTGGGCTGTCGGTTCTTATACCTATTTCCGCCGGAACCGGGTCTATGCGGATAAGCAGGCCTTCCTGATGGATCTGATGATCGAATGGGAAGACGGTACCGTATCTGTCATCGGTACGGACGAGCACTGGAATGTCACGCTGGAAGGAAACGTACTGGAGGCGGATCTCTATGACGGCGAAGTCTATGACGCGACGATCGATGAAGATAAAGTTTCCTGGCGGAAAGCCGGTATCTATACGCCGGGATTTACGCCGCATCTGACCGCCCAGTACGGCGCGCCGGTAAGAGCACATGAAGAGCTGCATCCTGTCGCTGTCATGAAAGCGCCTTCCGGCGAGATCATTTACGACATGGGTCAGAATTTTGCCGGTGTCATCAAAGCCAGGATCCGGGGCGAGGAAGGACAGACTGTCATTTTCCGCCATTCGGAGATCCTGATGAACGGAGAGCTTTACACGGAACCTCTGCGTTCCGCGAAAGCAAGGGCGGTATACACCTGCATCGGGGGGAGTCAGGTGTATACGCCCAGACTGACCTACATGGGCTTTCGCTATGTCGGTGTCAGCGGAATAGCCGAAGATCAGATCGAGCTTTCTGCACTGGCGCTGTATTCCGACACGCCGGAGACAGGAGATTTCGCCTGCTCTGATGAAATGCTCAACAGACTGCAGTCGGCTGTCAAATGGGGCGCAAAATCCAATTTCACGGACATTCCGACAGACTGTCCGCAGCGCGATGAACGTCTCGGCTGGACCGGTGACATTGCATTATTCTCGCCGACAGCGTGCTTCAACTTTGATATGAGTCGTTTCCTGGATAAATGGCTGCGCGATGTAAAAGCAGAGCAGGGCCGCGGCGGCGGCATCCCGACGATCGTTCCGCAGGTGAAGATCTTCAATCAGTATGAGATGACGCTCATTATGGCCATCGACCACTGGGGAGACTGCTGCATCTGGGTGCCGTGGGCGGAATACCAGGCCCGCGGTGACCGGTATATTCTTGCAAAAATGTATCCGACGATGAAACGCTATATCCGCGCCTGCTGCAAATGGGCCGGTACGACGCCGGAAAGAGGCGCCGGAAAGGTCTGGAAGCTCGGACATCATTACGGTGACTGGTGCGCACTGGATACCGGTTTCCAGGGATGGATGCGCAGAGGCAGATGGACGGCGACAGCTGCTCTGGCCTACAGCGCCGGCCTGATGGCAGACATCGCAGCCATCCTAGGCAAAGACGAGGATGCGGTCATGTACCGGAACCTCAGCAGGAATACAGCAAAGGCTTACCGGAACGAGCTGCTGGATGCGGATTGTAAGGTGAAGGGCTTCCGGGAGAAAAATAAAGAGACCGGCGCTGTACTGACGGAATTCCCGACAGCCTATGTCCTTCCGCTGTATTACGGACTGCTGGAGGGAGAAGAGAAAGCGAAAACAGCGGCCAATCTTGTCCGTCTGGTACGCGAAAATGATCATCATGTGACCACCGGCTTCCCCGGAACGCCGTACATCCTGTTCGCACTGATGGATAACGGATATGAAGAGGATGCGTATAAAATGCTCCTCAATGATACCTGTCCCTCCTGGCTCTATGAGATCAAAGTCGGCGGGACGACGACCTGGGAGCGCTGGGATGCCTTAAGAGAAGACGACACCTGCAACACCGGTGACGGCGTCGGCATGGTCTCCTTTAACCATTACGCGGCCGGTTCTGTTGGCAATTTCCTCTACAGGAGAGTGCTTGGCATCGAACCGCTTGAAGGCGGCTATAAGCGTTTCCGGATCGCGCCGAAGCCCGGCGGCGGCCTGACATTCGCTTCCGGTGCAACGGAATGCGCGTACGGAAAGATCCGCGTTTCCTGGACGATCACGGAAGACGGTACATTTACTCTGGAAGCGGATATCCCGATGGGAACGCACGCCGATATCGAACTTCCGGACGGCACGTTCCGCACAAGCGGCAGCGGGAAACATGTATTTCATGGCAGTATGATCTGATCGGATGATGCAGAAGAAATATCTTATTTTAAATATTCTGCTTGCGGCAGAAGTGATCGCAGCCTGGCGGGGAATGGATTTCTCGCCGGGCTTTTCGGCGATATTTATCTTTGTTTTTGTGGTTCTGACGGCGCTAGCTTCGATCATCCGGACAGCTGCTTTGACCGCCGGAAAAGATGTATTATCAGCAGCCGCCTGGATCATCGGCTTGATTCTTGTCTGTATCGGATGCACTGCCGCCATTGCCGCCGGATATATTTATGCTGTGGGAGACGATGCGCTGACCGTAACGATCCGGCACGCCGTACTGCTGACTGTGTGCAGCGTTTTCATTATCCCGGCCGTTTACACAGTCTGTGACCGGATCGCCGGACGCAGGAAAGAGACAGCCGATGCAGCACCGCGCAGTTTGTCCGGCGGTTTGTATCGTACCACCGTGATCTGTTTCTTTTTCATTGCGGTATTTTCGCTGGCGGCAGGCTGGTTCATGCTCCTCTGCGGCAGGACCTGCCCGGCACTGTATCCCTGCGGGTGCTCAATGATCTTTCTGTTTATATCAGAGTTCCTGCGTCTTCGCGGAAGGACAGCTGCTTCGCTCTGCGCACTTGCCGTTTCTCTGATCCTAGTAGATGCATTTCTGCTCTGCCCGATGTTGTTTGCGGGTATCTGAAAGGGGGCAGAGAAAGCATGAAACGCTGCGTATTGATCATCAGTATCATCAGTTCCGTCATTGGTTCTGCGATCGGTTTTATCTCGGAGCGCCCGCGACATACCACTCCCGCCCTGTATGCGAATGAAGGATCGGTCATGAAAGCGGGAGACAGCATGCTGCTGCCCGGCGCATCCTGGACGGATACAGACGGAAACATGATTCAGGCACACGGCGGGCAGGTACAGTATATGCCGGTACCGGATGGCAGATGCGGAAAGAAATATGCTTATGTCTGGGTTGGAGAGAACAAGACGTGGGGGCATACCGGAGATCCTGTCTCTGTTTATACGTCGGAAGATCTGATTTCATGGGAATGCCATGGCGACGTCCTGCGTCCCTTGCCGGATGAGGCCGCCATGGATACCGATCCGTATTTTGTTTCACTGTACGGAGAAGACACCGCGGATAAGAAAGCGGAGATCCGAGGCATTCTTTCACCGGGCGGGATCATCGAACGCCCGAAAATGCTGTATAATGAGAAAAATGACAACTATGTCCTCTGGTTCCACAGCGACGGATCCACCGAGAAAAACGAATATCTGTATGATATCGGCATGGCCGGCGTTGCCGTGAGTGATTCTCCTTACGGCCCCTTTAAGGTGCTTGGCAGATACCGGCTGAACAGATGTCCCGATGATCAGATCGACTGCTTCCCGGATTCCAAAGGGGAGGCAAGGGACATGAACCTGTTTCAGGATACGGACGGAACGGCTTATATCGTTTATACCAGTGAAAACAACAAAACCATCTATATATCCAGACTGAATGAGGATTACACGTATCTTTCAGAGGATCCGATGACGGCCGCTGAGGGAGAGGATTTTGTCAGGATCTTCCCGGGAGCGATGCGGGAAGCGCCGGCGCTGACAAAAGGCGATGACGGAAGATATTATCTGATGACCTCGAGCACGACCGGCTGGATGTCGAATCAGGCCAGGGTATGGTCAGCGGATCAGATCCTGGGCCGCTGGCGGAACGACGGAAATCCGTGTATTGACGCAGGCGCATCTGTTACGTATGATACACAGAGTACCTGCCTTTTCCGGACGAAAGAAGGTTCGCTTGTATACATGGGCGACCGATGGAGCATGTCGGATCTGGCGGATTCCCGTTATGTCTGGCTGCCGGCCGAATTCTCGGACGGAAAGCTGAAGATCCGCTGGGAGGGATCCTGGAAGCCGGAGTGACCAAACGTATATATACTGCAATACTGCTGATATAAGGAGACGAGACAAATGAAAATCAGAAATCAGATCTGCAATCCCTATCTGCCTGAATACGAATACGTTCCGGACGGAGAGCCGCATGTATTCGGTGACCGTGTCTATGTTTACGGCAGCCATGACCGTTTTGACGGCAAGAAATTCTGCCTGAACGATTATATCTGCTATTCCGCACCCACAGACGACCTGACCGACTGGCGGTATGAAGGCGTGATCTATGAGAAAACGCAGGACCCCCGCATGGCGGACGGAAAGCATGAGCTGTGGGCGCCGGATGTCGTCCGCGGGAAGGACGGCAGATATTATCTGTATTACTGCCCGGATGATTCCATC
>DFKM01000085.1 GCA_002373555.1 Lachnospiraceae bacterium UBA3645 | reverse complement strand
ACCATCATGACGATGATGATGACGAAGACGAACACGAGCATCACCATCACCATCATGAGCACCACGAGCATCATCATCACCATCACCACGGCCATCACCACGCTGACGATGTCTTCACCAGCTGGGGCTTCGAGACGACCCGTTCCTTCACGAAGGAAGAGATCGAAGGCATCCTGAAAGCGCTCGGCGACGGCGACACCTACGGCACTGTACTGCGCGCCAAGGGCATGGTCCCCCAGACCGGCAGCGACAGATGGATCCATTTCGACATGGTCCCCGAAGAGACCGAAGTCAGAGACGGCGCACCCGATGTGACCGGAAAGCTGTGCGTGATCGGTGCGGATATCCATACCGATCAGCTTGCCGAGATTTTCGGAAAGAAAGCCTGATGCTTTTACAGGACCGGCTGGAATGACAGCCGGTCTTTACAGAAAGGACGGAAACTATGCAGAAGCCTGAAATTCCCGTATTCCTGATCACGGGTTTTCTGGAAAGCGGAAAGACGACATTTCTCTCCCAGACGATCGGAGAGGATTATTTCAAGATCGACGGAAATACGCTGCTCCTTCTCTGCGAAGAAGGCGTGGAGGAATATGACCCGAATCTCCTGGCCTGGAGCCGTACAAAACTCGAGGTGATCGAGGAGCAGGAAGAGCTGACGCCGGTGCACATGGAAGAACTCCGGAAGAAGCATAAAGCCGAACGTGTCATCATCGAGTACAACGGCGTGTGGGATCCCCGGGATCTGCAGCTGCCGGAACACTGGTTCCTGCACCAGCAGCTGATGCTGGTGGACGGTTCGACCTTCGACACGTACTATATGAACATGAAATCTGTCTTCGGAAACAATGCGAGAAACTCCGAAGTCATCATGGTCAACCGCTGCAGCAAGGACATGGATCTTGCGCGGATCAAGCGGATCTTCCGCGGCGTGAACCAGCAGGCGGAGATCGTATTCGAGGATGACGAGGGCGAGCTGGATGCCTTCATCGAGGAGGATCTTCCCTTTGATCTGAACGCGGAGATCATCGACCTCCCGGCGACGGCTTACGGGATCTGGTTCCTGGATGCCGCCGAGCATCCCGAAAGATATGACGGCAAGAAGGTGCGTTTCACCGCCATGATCCACAAGGAACCCGGGCTTCCGAAGGACGCCTTTGTTCCGGGCAGGATGGCGATGAACTGCTGCGAGGCGGACATGATCTTCCTGGGATATCTGTGCAGGAGCACGGAAGCGCCGAAGTGGAAAGAAGGTACCTGGGCGAGCCTGACGGTCTATATCCGGAAGGAATTCGTGGAAGCATACGGCGAAGACGGCCCGGTGATGTATGCGATCAAGATCGAGCCTGCGCAGCCGATCAAAGAGCCGGTCAGCTTTGTATAAAACAGGATACTATGAAAACGGACAGAGGGAATACGGCTTCTGTCCGTTTTTTGTGCAGGGAAAACGATTCTGATATTGACAAAAAAGTAACGTCATTGTATAGTGTGGAAAGACCTGATGGGAAGCGGATCATCCGCTGATGGCAAGGTTCCGAATATGCACTGATTCTGCCGCACGGGAAGGGATGCCTGACCGGGACGGAAGTGTCGGTATCTTTACACCGGATCATACTGCCATGCCCTCAGGGCATGGCTTTTTTCATGCGGTCGGGACGAAAGGAACGTCCCCCTGTCCGGAAGGAGGACTTTCATGGAAAACAGAGTTGCGGTCATCAGTATGATCGTCGGGAAGAACGGAGATACGGAGGCCCTGAACAATATTCTGCACGATTACGGGCCGTATATTGTCGGACGGATGGGCATTCCGTACAGGAAGAGGAACATCAACATCATCAGCGTCGTCATTGATGCGCCGCAGAATGAGATCGCCTCTCTTTCGGGAAAGATCGGAAATCTGCAGGACGTCAATGTGAAGACGGCCTATTCGAATGTGCAGGACTGATATGGACCGGCTCAGCAGTATCGCCGGCAGGCTGATTTCCGAACACAGCCTGACGACGGAGGAATATGCTTTTCTGATCGAAAACAGAACGCCGGAGATCACGGAGCTGCTGAAGGAAGCCGCAGTCAGGCTGCGGAAAGAGATCTACGGCAATGCCGTTTTCACCCGCGGGCTGATCGAGATCAGCAATATCTGCCGGAATGACTGCCTGTACTGCGGGATCCGGAAAAGCAACCGGAACTGCGACAGGTACCGTCTCAGCCGCGAAGATATCCTGCTGTGCGCGGACGAGGGCTATACACTCGGCTTCCGGACATTCGTCATGCAGGGCGGCGAAGATCCTTATTTTACGGATGATGTACTGGAAGATCTCGTCCGGGAGATCAAACGGAGGCATCCGGACTGCGCGGTAACATTGTCGATGGGCGAGAGGAGCCGCGAAAGCTACGAGAGACTGTACGCTGCCGGCGCGGACCGCTATCTGCTGCGGCATGAAACAGCGGATCCGGACCACTACAGAAAGCTTCATCCGCCGGCTATGTCGTATGAACACAGAATGCACTGTCTTGCGGAACTGAAGGACATCGGCTATCAGGTCGGCTGCGGCATGATGGTCGGTTCGCCGTACCAGACAGTGCGGAATCTGGCACAGGATCTGAAGTTCATCGAGACTTTCAAACCGGATATGTGCGGGATCGGACCGTTCATCCCGCATAAGGATACGCCGTTTAGAGCCGAACCGGCGGGCACACTGGAACTGACCTGCTTCCTGCTTTCGGTGATCCGGCTGATCCATCCGCCGGTGCTGCTGCCGGCGACGACGGCGCTCGGGACGATCCATCCGCTGGGCAGAGAGAAGGGGATCCAGGCAGGCGCGAATGTTGTGATGCCGAATCTCTCCCCGGTATCCGTGCGGAAAAAGTACGAGCTGTACGACAACAAGATCTGTACAGGGGATGAATCCGCGCAGTGCAGGGGCTGCCTGAACCTGCGGATGGAATCGATCGGATACGAACTGGTGACGGACCGCGGGGATATCCGGAAAGAAGGCTTCTGAGGTTCAAAGCCACGCAGAAAACAGAATGCGATTATCTTCCTGACAGGATAGCGAAAAAGAAGAATACCTGCACGGGGCCGGCGTCTGCCTGCACCGCGCATGAGATAGAAAGGAAACCAACATGTATAAATATGATCCCAAATCGCTCATTGCCGATGAATTCATCAATGATGAGGAGATCAAAGCGACACTGGCCTATGCCGAGGCCAACAAGAACAACTTCGAACTGATCGATGCCATCCTGGAGAAGGCCCGTCCCGGGAATCTGCAGGCAGCTGAGCACGGCACAGCGCTCACCCACAGGGAAGCTTCCGTTCTGCTTGCCTGCGAGGATCCGGAGCGTATCCAGCGTATGTTCGAGATCGCCGGCGAGATCAAGCAGGCCTATTACGGCAACCGCATCGTTCTCTTTGCGCCGCTCTATCTTTCCAACTACTGCGTGAACGGATGTCTTTACTGTCCTTATCATGCGAAGAACAAGACGATCCCGAGAAAGAAGCTGACCCAGGAAGAGATCCGTCAGGAAGTCATTGCGCTGCAGGATATGGGCCACAAGAGACTGGCGCTGGAAGCCGGCGAGGATCCGGTCAACAACCCGATCGAGTATATCCTGGAATGCATTCACACCATTTACGGCGTGCATCACAAGAACGGCGACATTCGCAGAGTCAACGTGAATATCGCTGCTACGACCGTGGAGAATTACAGAAAGCTCAAGGAAGCCGGCATCGGCACCTACATCCTGTTCCAGGAAACGTATCACAAAGACAGCTATCTGCATCTGCATCCCACGGGACCGAAGCACAATTACAATTATCATACGGAAGCCATGGACCGTGCGATGGAGGGCGGCATCGATGATGTCGGTCTCGGCGTTCTGTTCGGCCTGGAGCTTTACAAATATGAGTTTGCCGGCCTGATCATGCACGCAGAGCATCTGGAAGCCGTGCACGGCGTTGGTCCGCATACGATCAGCGTTCCCCGCGTAAAGCGTGCGGATGATATCGATCCCAACGAGTTCGACGGCGGCATCGATGACGAAACCTTTGAAAAGATCATTGCATGTATCCGTCTGGCGGTCCCTTATACGGGCATGATCATTTCGACCAGAGAGAGCCAGCAGGTCAGAGAGAAAGCGCTGAAGATGGGCATCTCCCAGATCAGTGGCGGCTCCAGGACTTCTGTCGGCGGCTATGCGGAAGAAGAGCGTCCGACCGATACCGAGCAGTTCGATGTCAGCGATCAGAGAACGCTGGATGAAGTCATTCGCTGGCTGATGGAGAATGATCATGTGCCGTCATTCTGCACGGCGTGCTACAGAGAAGGCCGCACCGGCGACCGGTTCATGAGCCT
>DFKM01000055.1 GCA_002373555.1 Lachnospiraceae bacterium UBA3645 | reverse complement strand
CCCGAGTAACCGGAAACGATGATCCCGAACAGCAGTTTATCGAAGAACTGCCTTCGCCGGTAGATTGATGTCAGCCGGTTCACGGTCGCCTGCAGATTCGCGCTGAGCGCATCATTATAATTCGGACACAGCATCACAAGCGCATCGCATTCTTCCAGCGCCGGATGAACCTGTTCCACGACCACGCCGCCGTAGTAACATTTTCCTTTTTTCGAAAAATGCATGCAGGTCGTAAACGGACAGCCGATACAGTCGTTGATCTTGCCGTTTAAGAGCGGGATCTCCTGGATCTGAAAATGCGCCGGCAGCCGGCTCCGGACAAGATTCCAGAGCGACAGCGTGTTGGAGGTTTCCCGGATACTGGCATGCAGAACGAGGATCTTCGGAGCCTTTTTCTTTTCCGGGAACCGGAAATCGCAGAGCCGGTCGATCAGCCCCTTCGTTTCCTTAACATATGTTTCCCAGAGGCTGGTGCCGCCAAGATCCGACAGGACTTTGAAATTCATGAGCGAACCGGTCGCTTCCACAAGCGGCCGTCCCGGAAATGCACAGCCCGACATGTTTGCGGAAAGCACGGCTTCTCTGCCGACCGCCTTGGTAAAGAACTCCGATGGGCTGTCCATGATGACCGCACCGACAGAGCCTTCAAAGAACTTCCGCTTCAGACGGATCTTCTGCAGCATCCTCCCCCATTCCAGATTGACACCCGCAGCGTCTACAGCGACAGCGAAAAGGATCCTGGAATTTCGGATCGGCTGCAGATCCTCCGCATCGTAAATCCGAAGGCAGAAGCCCTCCAGATGAATGTCCAGTTCCTCCAGCAGCCGGAAGAGACGGGAATCCGGCGCCGGTTTTCCGGGACAGATCAGGACCAGATTTTGTTCAGGATGTTCTCTCAAAATGAATCACTTCCCTTACGCATTCAGCTTCTTCAGATTATCATACGCATGCTTTATTCTTATAAACAGTTCCTCCGGCAGCGCGGGATCCTCGATCTCTGTTCCGCCATCCGCGACACGGTTCCGGCAGCCCAGCCAGGCGCCGTCCATATGCACCGAGCTGTAATGCCATTCTCCGGAGATCGCCGCGAGCACCGAAAATGCACCGGAGGAAATCGCCGGGGCAATATACGGTTTGAATCCCCATTCGCGCATCTGAATATTCGCCCGCACCGTCAGTCCGGTCAGCTCCTTCGAGAGCGCATCATCATAGTGTTCAATCGAGTTCGCGATCACCAGATCCCCGCCGTGCGGTCCGTAGGCTCTTCCCTCCGTGAGGAAGGAGGCGTACTTCGCATCCTTTCCGGCAAAATAGGCCGCCCTCGCATTCATGACGCCGAGGCCGAAGCCCTTCACATTGTCCGGATCCAGACCGGCGGCAGCGGCATACATGCACAGCGGATCCACCGGATCGGAGACCACGCAGAACAGGCCCTTGAAACCGGCTTTTACTGCTTTCCCCGCCACATCGCTGACCAGTCCGGAATTCGCTTCCAGCTGCGCCATGCGGACATCCCCTTTGTTGGACAGATCCGGCACGCCTTTGGAGGCGCAGAAAAGGAAGGCGTCGCAGTCGAACCATTCGTCCGGCCCAAGCACTTTCACCGTCGGAAGCGCTCTCCCGTCCGGCGCCGCGATCTGGTTCATCTCAAATTCAAATCGTTCCGGCACCATCTTCCGCACATCTGCAATGCCGATGCGCTCGATTGCATCGGCGCCGAGGAGCCGGAGGCCGAGGAGCAGCGTGCTGCCGACATCGCCGAGGGCGAGGAGGTTGACGCGCTTTTTATCTTTATGGAACCATTCCCGATCGGGATGATCCCCGATCATTGCCGTATCATGATCATTCATGATACCGGCCAGTGCAGAAATCTTCATTCTTTCTCCTAATCATGTATTGCATTACAAGTTTCAGTAAAACCGCAATCTTTACGGCGTGGATCCTTCGTCGCTCCGCTCCTCAGGATGACATACATTTCCTTACGTCCGCATCCTGGTGAAATATTCCAGTCTCCCCAGCTGCTGGATATCATTTTCCACATACACGGAGGCCGGCACATTCACATCGTACGTCATATACCGCCCCTTATCCGGGCATGTCGGCACCTGGATCACCTCGCCCAGTCTGTCCAGCGTCAGATTCCGCTCGAACTCCTTCTGGTACTCTTCTTCCAGTACTTTCAGGATATTCCGTGCGTTCTCCAGGCACGTCATTGACAGTCTGTACACGGCGCTCACATTCTCCGACGCCAGGAACGCAGGCGTCACATACGGCATGATCAGGTTCACGCTCGTGATCAGTCCCGCCGTCTTCTTTCCCTTTGTGCGGACACTGTCACCGCCGATGAACGGATACAGCGTCGACTCCACGAACCACGACCGGATATTCGGGATATAATACGCACAGTCCGCTTCAAAACCCCTGCTCATGATATTATCGCGCCCGTTCGCCGTCATGATGCCTGTCAGGATCTTGTCGATGTTCAGCCCGGCTTCCTTCAGCAGAGGGGTGATCTTATTGATCCGGTAGCCCTTATGCAGCAGATCGTCCACGAAGATAACATCCCGGTCGAATGACTTGATCATCTGCAGCTGCGTGGTGATCGGCGCATTTCCGGGGAACTCCTCGATCGAGAAGCCGCGCATGTTTTCGTTGAACACACGCTCTGTACGGAGCGCTTTCGTAACGGTATTCGGCGTAATATTGCCGCGCAGCGCTTTCCCGAACGGCACGCACATCTTCCGGCCGAGCGTCCTCGGGTAAGTGACATATTCCGGAACATTGTTCAGCTGTGTGATCTTCTCGACCAGCTTATAATACATGACTGCTGCTTCAAAGGAGAGCACGAGCTGGCCCGGCTCCAGCTTGGTCAGCGCTTTCTGCAGTCTCCGGTGCGCTTCATCGATCACGCCGAGCACTCTCGGATTCGATTTCAGCGGCTCCTTGATGACCGATTCGATATTCTTGTTGAGGACGATCGGCTTGTGCATATCCACAGCCATGACCGTATCCTTCGCGCCTTTCTCGGAAAGCCGGACAAAGCCCTGTCTTGTCAGCGCTTCCTCGACCGGCTTCCTGCGCTCCTGCATTTCGGGACGACCGTGATACAGGCAGTAGGTATAGTCTTTCGCGAGGGCATGCGCCAGAAGCTCGGTCAGAACGATCTGCACGTAATCGTAGCCGTTCTCCTGCCGGAACCCGTAGATGCCCTTGATGACCATCATCTTGCCCCAGGCGTGATTCCGGATATTCATGACCATTTCCAGATCATTAAACTCTTCCATCAGGTCTGTCGTATGGATCATGCCCGCGGCCGCCATGGCAATCGGGACGCCGCCGCGCTCATTATCCCGGAGGACAGCCAGCGAGAGCCGGTTCCTGTGCATATTGCGGCGGATCAGATCCGTGTCCGTCTTGTTGCGCAGCACTGTCTTTTCCAGTTCTCTCCAGATACTGTCAGTGACCGCATCGTCATCCAGGACCTGGCAGTCGATCGAGCGGACCGCCAGCACCTCCTTGTACTGCGGCTCTCTGAGATAGAGATTGTTCTCATAGACATAGTTCTGCGCCATCGGATCGATCAGGTGCGAGATATCTCTGTTCAGGTCGATGTTCTCTCGGATCCTGGTCGAGCTGATATCCTCCAGCTGCAGCGGCAGCGTAAGATCCACGACTTCTCCGGAGATGCCGTGCGCACCCGTCAGGATATCCTTTCCTTCGATATCATATTCTTCCCCGTGTCTGCGGAAAATAATATGACTGAACGTATGAATACTGTTCTCCGAAGGATCCGCCTTATACGCGGAAGCATTGATCACAACATCACTTCCGACGACGATATAGACCTCCTTGCCCGGGAACATGGCCCGCAGCTCCGCCAGGTTGGCGGCATTCGCAATGTTCACCGGCACTTCCATCGGAAACATGAACACCTGCGTATCCTCCGCGCAGGACATCTGTGCGATCTTTCTGCGGACAAGCGGCGCCTGTGTGCGTTTGGACCATGAAAATTCATCGATCGCCAGATAGACGGTATAGCCGAGTTTCCGGATCTCATCCACGATTCCCTTGTGGCTCAGCGAGAACGGATCGAAGGAGCCGGGGAAGAATGCCGCGCCGCGGCCCTCCATGAAGACGATATCCCCGCATTCCAGCAGATACTCGGAAATGAACCGGTAGACATGGTTCATTGAAGCCGTATTGATCAGGAAGCTCAGGCTGTCCTCGTCCTCTTCGTGCATGATATGCAGCGCTTTCTTTCCCATATAATGGAAAATACGCTCTTTTTCCTTCAGCGGAAGCACATTCTGGCCGAAGATGAAATCTCCCATCACATAGCAGGCTTCCTGCGTGATCATGCTGTGGAAATGCGCCATGCCCCGCAGCAGCGTGCCGACCATCCGGTGCATCCTCGCATTGTGATTGGTATTGTCCGGATACCGCCGTTTGTAGTAGTTGTAATTCTGGATCAGATAGCCGACCGTATCCAGTGCTACGCAGGCAGTCGCATCCGGTGCAGTGATCACGAGCTCTCTCAGCCTGTCCAGGACCTCTTCCAGTTCCTCCGGCCGGAGCTTCACGAGCATGCCGCCGAGATACTTCGGGATATTCTTGGTATATTCCGATTCGCCCAGTTCCAGACCTTTGAGCAGTTCCATCGCCACTTCATTCCGCTGTTCCAGCGAAAGATAATCCATCATGTCGACGAGCGTACGTCCCGCAAGATGCCGCACATCCCCGCACTCCGATCCGGTGATCAGGTTGACCAGATGCGTGGTCGTATGCAGCGGCTGCGTATTTCTGCCCGCCGCCGTCACATAAAACAGGAAATGGATATTGACCAGCTTGGCGATCCAGGGCGTGGCGGCCTTCAGATTCTGCATGAAAGCCTCATTGATATATTTTTCGGTATTCTTCGCCAGCTGTATATCACGCAGTTCTTTTCTGCCAAGCTTTACACGGATGATCTCCTTCAGGAAAACGATGCTGACGGCCTGGCTGTTGTGGATGTTTTCAGCTGCATGCTCCGCGAAATCCCGGACCCTTTTTTCATTTTTGAAAGCTTCTTCATCCAGCAGCCGGTTCGCAAACAGAAGGATCGTCGTCGCGAGTTCGACATCCTCCGTATCGGAATAGTATTCCGCAAATGAGATCAGAACATCCAGCTTTTCCAGACTGACATCCGCCATGGGCATGCGTTCCGCGGTCTCTACCATGATGAAGGCGGTAAAACGATCCCGCTCTGTATTCAGATATTCTTCCAGCAGGACCTCCAGATATTCGCTTCTTCTGGAAGGTTTGCAGTTCGACAGGATACTGCCCACCAGCGTCTCCAGCTTGTAGCCCAGCCACATCCTGTGCTGTTCCGTCAGCTTGTGATCCGGCTCCAGGATCATCTTCACGTATTTGCGGAACTGTTCGACCGAAGAAGACACCTGCAGGAAAGCCATCATGCCTTCCGGGATCTCCTTGCGGTATTCCGTATCATACCCGACGATGATCTCGCCCATGATGACCGCCGCTTCGTTGCGGATATCGCTTTCTTTATGCATCAGCAGCTCATACAGGAAGCTGATCGCAAGCAGCTTCTGCCGCTGGCTCAGATACGTGATGTATTCCCGGATGATATTCAGATATGTCCTGGTATGCTTCCAGTCTCTTTCACTCCTGGCAGACTCCAGGATCGCCGTAAACGAGCTCTCATGGCTCAGGATATTCATCAGGTTGATATTGTGGTAAATGGCGACATCCTTATAGACAGAGATCAGCTCTTTTCCGCCAAGCAGCGCCGTATTGGTCTCCGGCTGCGGCTCCGGCACGGTCTTATCCATGGCCGGATGGGCGCCCTGCCTGACCATGAACTCCTCAAAATCCTTCAGCTTGCTGTAGACCTTCACATAACGCTTCCGCTTTGCGTCATCGACATTGTCCAGCTTCCCGAGGATCACGTCAAAGGAATCCTTCAGCGAATAGCAGTGGATGATCTCCTTCCCGTTCTCCCTGGTGCTCTTGACCCGGAAGTCCGCGTAGATCAGCAGCAGCGATTCGAGCGACAGGTTCTCCAGTTCCAGATCCCAGGTGGAATGATTCGCGCCGATGTAGCCGATCGTCGGCATCTCAAAACGCTTGAACAGCAGATCCGTATAATAGTAATGCAGATACGGCACGCGGCGGGATTCGGTATCCTTGCAGCCGAACTTGCCGATGTCGTGCCCGATCGCAGCACCCGACATGAGCGCGAGATCCACCGGCAGGCCGCACTGCTTCAGTTCTCTCGCCATGTGCATGGCGACATTGTGCACGCCGGCCACATGACCGCCGGTATTGAACGGCGTGACTTCCGCAGCAATGCGCATGAACTCCAGCAGATAGGTATCCCTGCAGAAATCCAGGAAATTCTCATATTCTTTTCTCGTCGGCGATCCCTTGCACTCTTCAAAGGTCGCCAGCGCATAATGTTTTGTCATCACGAAGCCATGGAAATCCCGCTCGGCTTCAATGCACACCCGCAGCGTCTCCAGGTAGAAGATCTTGCCCCGCAGATACTGCGGCTCCATGACTTCCGGGAAATTCTGCGGATACAGCACATTTTTCCCGTCCGCGAAAAGGAAGGGAAGCCAGCCGCCTTCCGGCTCCGGGGAGAATTCTGTGATGATATTCTTCACGGCATCCAGCACTTCCGCGCAGGTCACTTCCTCATGCGTCACCATTTCCTTTAAGGAATCCCGGAAATGCCGCTCCCGCAGAAGCTTTTCGATCCGGTGTTCATCCGCGCCCAGCTGTTTCAGTACATGTTTATCCTTCAGCCTGTCCGTAATATGCGTAAGCAGCTCCCGGTACATGTCTTCCTTTTTCATACAGGACCTCCGCTCCTATCTGTTCTTTCCGTTGATCTTTCTGAACAGCCCTGCCAGGATCTCCTCATCGGATGCACCGGCAAAACCGAATATCTTTTCCACCACTTCATCATTTTTCCGATGCGCGACCGCAAGATCCGCCGGCATCTCCGTTCCGTAGAGCTGCGCCGGCGTCATTTCCGGATGCGCCGCTCTCGCCGCCATGATCCCGTCCGCCGCCGCATCCAGCGCGGCTCTCCGGAATTCATCGATCTCCGGGAACGGGAAATTATTGTAAAGAAAGCTTGCGGAATACCGCAGATCGCTCTTTAACCGTCCTGCTGCGGCCCGGACAAAAACCATATGCACCCGGGATGACATGAGCGCGAAAAGCGCCTTGTCCGCAGCCGGCACCATCAGCACTGCATCGCCCGCGATCACATCCGCATCCATGAAGCCGATGGGGATATATTTCCGCCTGACCGAACTGACTCTGGGGATCAGCAGATATTTGCCGGCCTCCGGCTGACGGATCTCGCCGAATCTGTCCGGACGGAGCGCCAGCATCTTTGTGGATGCCCGGGGACTCTTCTCCCTGTATTGTCTTACGGCGCCGATCCTTTCCGCGATCAGCGGATGCTTCAGCAGCGCATCCGGAACACTGCCGTCGGCCCAGATGCAGTACCGCAGTCTCCCCTTCAGATAATCCTCCGATCCCGTATACGGACGGAGGAGCGGTGCCAGCGCCGGCGCCTCCTGCAGCATCTGTTCCTTCTCCGTTTCCGAAAGGATCAGATGCCCGCCGTCATTCGGCATGCTGCCGAAGACCATCTCCGGCACATCCGCTATGGGCGTCCGCCTGGACATGATAAATATATCCTCTCCGTCTGTCAGATAGGCATTGATATGCCCGCAGACGTGTTTTTCCTCTCCGTCGAACAGGATCTTCGCCGGCTTGCGTGCTGCTGCGGCCGAAAAACCGATGATCACGCAGTGGACCTTCGCCGCTCCGCCGGTGATATTGTTCCAGACAAATGTCCTGTAGGCAAAATCGATCTCCATCCCGTGTTTGTACACGAGCTCCTTCCAGAGAATGGACGCCTGTTCTCCCTGCGAAATGCTGTTGGTGGAAACAAAAGCGGCCCGGATGTCTGTCCCAGCTATGAACTCTGCTGTCTTCTTATACCAGGCGGCCACATAATCCAGGTTGCCGAGCCCCGACAGCGTACCGAAGACAAGCTTCATATCCGCTTTCTGGGACGGCGTCATCAGGCGGGCGCCCACATACGGCGGATTCCCGATAATATACGACAGCTTCTCCCGGTCGACAAAATCCTCCCATCGTTCAGAGATTGCATTGCCGACCCGGATCCCCATGCCGGTGATGCCTTCCGGCAGCACTTCCGGGATCCCGAACTGCGCCGCTGCGGCCAGATCCATTTTCCGCTTGGTCAGCCACATGCAGATCCTGGTGATGACAGCCTCGACCGGATCCAGTTCGATGCCGATGAACTGGTTCGGATTGACATTGCAGACCAGTGAAATATCCAGTACCCGCTGTCCGTTCCTGTACAGTTCTTCCAGGACATCCAGTTCCAGCTGCCGCAGGCGCATATAGGCCCGCAGTAAAATGTTTCCGCACCCGCATGCGGGATCCAGCACACAGATCTGCGCGAGCTTTTTCTGAAACTTCCGAAGGCCCGCCCTGTTCCCCGCAAGCTTCTTTCTCTCTGCAGACAGCGCGTCCATGAACAGCGGATCAATGATCCGGTCAATATTCTCCTCGTTCGTATAATACGCCCCGGAAGCTCTGCGCTCCTCCCTGTCCGTAATGTTCTGGAACAGCGCCCCGAAGATCGCTGGGCTGATCTCTTCAAATGCAAGCTCCCTGCACGACAGGAGCACCTGCTCGAATTCTTCCCCTGCGGGAAACGCCGGCAGCTCCTGCGAGAAGATCTGGCGGCTGATGACGGGCAGGCTTCCGGCGCCGGCATTCTCTGCGGTCTCCTTTCCTGCCAGCACGGCAAACAGCCGGTTCAGCCGCTGTTCAAAAGGCACTTCCGGCTGTTCCGTCAGCATATCGTAAAAGGATTCCTGTCCGAACACCTCCAGCGCATCGGAAAAGCAGCAGATCATGATCCTGGTGAGCCAGAGGGTGACTTCCTCTTTTGCATAGCCGGCCTCCGTCAGGAGCACGGAAAGCCGCTGCATGCGCTCCAGCACCAGCCTGTTCAGTTCAGCATCCGAAACATTTTTCATGGCATATCTCCGCGGTCTTTGTTATCTTTTTGATTATAACAGATATATGGTAATAAAAAAAGACCGCCGCAGGCAAAAAGCCCGCGGCAGCCGTCAGATCACTCAGCCCTCATCCCAGTTATGATAGACATTCTGGACATCGTCATCGTCGTCCAGAAGATCCAGCGTACGGTTGATCATCTTGATATCCTG
>DFKM01000143.1 GCA_002373555.1 Lachnospiraceae bacterium UBA3645 | reverse complement strand
TGTCTCCTCACCGGCCGGTGATTCAGATGCTTCCGCTGACGCTTCCGAGCCTTCTTCGCTCTCTGCCGTCTGACTTTCACCTTCCGCCGCAGTTCCATCCTCTGCAGCGCTTTCCTCCGGCGCTTCGCCTTCCATTGCCGCAGCCGATTCACCGTCCTCTGCAGTCATGCCTTCCTCTTCCGCCTGACTTTCCGCAGCCTCGGCAGATACACCTGTTCCGGCACTCTCCTCTGACGAACTTCCGCAGCCCGCAATTCCCAGGACCATCACAGCCGCAAGGATGTATACAAGTATCTTTTTCATCGCAGTTCCTCTTTACTTCTTTTTCTCTTCAGGAGCCTGAAGATCACTGATCGTGGCATCGATCCGGCCCTGAATGAATTTTTCGATTTCATCTCTTGAAAGTCCGTCCGGGATTTCCAGTTCATCCGGGAGCAGCTCCGCATCCTCATCCGAGAGAACAAACAGCGTATCCTCCTCCCGTTCGCTCTCTCCGCCGCCGACTTTCTCAAGTGCGGCCGCCAATGCTTCATCCTCTTCATCCCCATGCTCATGGCATGAAAAGTCATGGCTGTGACCGACCGGTCCGGGACCGCCGATATAGTCGCGGATCAGCGGCAGCTGGTTCCTGCGGAAACGGATATAGGCACGCTGCGCTTTCCGTCCGCTGCCGTCGAAACGGCTCACGCCCGCATTGGCCATGATCTCAAAAGGCGCCTTCTCGATCGGCCCGCAAATCACGGCTTCACATTTTTCATCAATGATCTTCGCCGCAAACAGGAGATTTTCCTCATCCTGTTTCCGCACCGCATCATAGACAGCTTCTTTCTCTGTATCGACCAGAAGAAGCCAGGCAGCCCGCTGAAAGTCCGCCGCCACCAGACCGTCCGCATTGTCCGTTTCACAGCATATCGCAATCTTCATATGGATTCACCCTGATATTTATTTGCCTCCTGCGAGACTTTTATTATTTTATCATTCCTGCCCGGATTGTTCAATGTACAATTGTTCGCATCGCTTTGCCAGCGCATATCTGCGTTCAAAAGATCTCATGGCATCGGGATCATTTCTGAACTTCTCCCTTTTCGGGGCGAACCGTTCGTCGATGGTCACCCGGGTACTCCGCCGGATCATCTTGTCCGCCAGGAAAACGATCAGGTTCTCGTTCAGCTTCTGCGTATATTCTTCCGGAAGTTCCGTGTGCGTCCGTACCAGCGAGGAGACCCGCTCATACCCCAGATCCAAAAGGCAGTCCGCGCCTGCCTCCGCATGCTTTTTCAGGCCTTTTGCGATATCATGCAGCATCCCCCCGGCATAGCAGAGATCCGCATCCAGTCCGGTCTTTTCCGCCATTTCACGCGCCAGCGCCGCGACCGCAGCTGAATGCGCCAGCAGGCTCTGATCGACGACGAAGAACCGCAGGATCTCTTCACAGCGTTCTCTGTCCGGGCACCTTCGCTGCTCCGCCTCCGAAAGCAGCCTTGCAAATGCCTCCGGCGTATCCGAATCCATGATCGAGCCGTGATCCGGCGTCCAAAGACGCACGGTCTTCATGTTCTCCGAAAGATACGCGCCACGCAGGCCGCCTCTGCCTTCAAATGCGAGGAACTTATCCAGCGCAGCGGCATTGATAAATATCGGATGACCCGGCTCGCCGCAGCATTCCGGATAGATCGCATCCGGCCCGGCAGAGCAGGCCGTCGTCAGGATCTTTCTGATCGTAAACGGTGCTGTCATCGGCACATCCACCGGCAGCGTCAGGACGCCCGAGACATCCTCCGGTGCGCACCCGGGCTGCAGTGAACGGGCATGCGGTCCGTCCGGTCCCTCGGCGGCAGCTGCCGCTGCATAGACATCCTTCACATACTGCAGACCGATCTTCAGCGAATCATACATATGGGTCGCTGCATACGCCGGATTGTGCAGAAAGACCACTTCCCGCTCTCCGTTCTCCGGATAATGCGCCCGCACAGCGGAAATGATATCTTCCGCCCGGTAACCGGTGATCACCAGCGCCCGGTCGATGCCCATCCCGAAATAAGTATCCAGTTCTCTGATGATATTTTCGATGCCGTCCACTTTCATGAGGGGTTTGAAATCACCCATCCTCGAGGAAAGTCCGGCAGCGGAAATGATCAGCGTAAATCTGTTCATGATAAACCCGTCCTGTCCTTTTTACGGCATGCTTTTGCCGGATCCGCAAAGCGGAGCATTACATTCCGTTTTGCTGCATGCGCATGATTCCGGCTTCATTCCGGCATTCCCGGGTAAAAATTATACGCTATCCGGGGATTGAAAACAATAATTTTCAGCCTCTGATCAGAAAGAGTCCGACCGCGCAGACAGCCACGCCTGCGAGCTGCTTCAGCGTGATCGTCTCCCGGAACAGAAAATAGCCGATAAAAAGGAGTGCGGTCGCAAGACAGATATTGCAGGTAAGCGCGCCGTTCGACACTTTCCAGCCGGCCCGATACAGAAAAACATAGCCGGCTTCCAGCCCGACGATCGCCAGTCCCAGCACGAAGGACGTCCAGTTGATCTTTGACATCTCAGCCAGGACATTGGACGGTCTGACATAAAAAACAAACGCCGCGAAGGAAATGGCCGCACCGATCAGATAGGTGACGGTCAGGCCGGCAAAGGCATTCACTTCACCGGGCATGGATTTCTGACAGATGTTGTAAAAGCAGTTCGAACCGACGATGAGCAGCAGGGGCCAAAGCATATTCCACATAACAGTACTCCATTCCGCCGTCCGCTGACGGCTGAGATATTACGGGTGTGGGAGACAGAAAGAAAAAGAGCCACCGTCCGGAAGGATGGTGGCAATCTCAAACATAATTGTTCTGACTTCTCACGCTGTAAAATTGTATCATAAGGAAGGTTTTCAGTCAATCCGAAACAGCATTGCGCGGCCGGCGGGAACCCTCACTCCAGCCGGAATCCGCAGATCCGGCAGTCTCTCGTTCCCAGCACCGCATAGTTTTCATACACCGCCGGCGATGCTTCTACCGTGACATGATCAAAGTCGAACATATCGTATTCTTCCCCGGTCAGCCCGTCCAGCAGATACAGCTTCCCGGAGGCACTGCAGTAGAGCACGGCGCCGCTGCCGTCCGGCTTATACACACAGACCGGCGACGACCAGGCGTAGGACGCTTCCTGCTCCCAGATGACCGTTCCGGTCTTCTTTTCGATGCAGGCCAGCACACCGTGTCCGGTATCCTTCGTCATCGAGACCGTTACGTAGATATAATCCGCTAACGCATTCTTCCCGCAGGCGATCGTCGACTGAATTCCGCCGGAAACGCCTTCCAGCGTATGGCAGTTATACTCTTTCTGCCACACGATCTCCCCGGTCTCCGCATCGATCTTGAAGACCGGCACCACGGCTTCGCTGCTCGCACGCCATCCCTTGTGGAACGACGGGCCGATATACAGATACAGTTTTCCGTCTTCCGCAGAAAGCACCGGCGAGGAGTTCGTATCATCCAGCGTATCCTGCACCCAGACGAGCTGCAGTGTGTTCAAATCCAGACACATCAGATTGCCGCCGTTGTCGCCGACGAACAGATATCCGCCGTAAACGGACGCACTCGTCTCCATGCCGACCCAGTATTCGCTGCCGGTCCGTTTTCCCATGTACTTCCACTTACACACCTGATCCGGATCGACGGACAGCGTTCCGGCTGCTTCGTCGTACTTCGAATTCAGATGGATCAGATACAGCACACCGTTCTCACCCGGCCAGATCAGCGTGTCGGATGCAGCATCCACCAGCGGCGAGGAATCGAAAAAGCTGACGCTCCGGTCGGCGAATTCATCGCCGTTTCCGAAGGTATACAGCACGCTGCCGTCGATCAGGCTGATGATGAACGCGCGGGATCGTCCGTTCGTACTGTTGTAGCCGGAGCCGACATAGAGGATCGGAAGCCCTCTGGGATCCAGCGCGCCGGCGCCCTTGAACGTGTAACCGATATCCAGCACATCCCTTGTCGGCTCTCCTGTCTTCAGATCCAAGAAATAGATCTTCCCGTCCAGACAGGCGTAAATGACTTCGACCAGATCATCGTCTGCCTTCGCGCTGTCATACATGTTCATGACAGCTTTGGTCTCTTTCGGCCATTTCACGATCAGCGGCTGGCCGGTCCAGCCGCTTCCAGTCCATGTTTTATCCTTATAGGTACGGCTGCCGGTCTTCACGGTCCACAGATTGTTCAGCATATGCGCCTGCATATCCGCTGTACCGAAAGCCGGCGCGTCACGGAAGGAATTCCCGCGGAAGGTCACGATGCCGGGCAGATCCGTATAACCGCTGCCGGCGCCGAAATCGATATTGTACCAGGGCGTAAATGTGTCCGTCTCCGAAAGAACAGTATCATTGACCATGATCTGCGTGGAGGTGATCAGATTGTCCGGTTCGGTGCCGGAAACGGCATGCGGGCTGAAAGATGCCGGCAGCTCGGCATCTGCTTCTGCTGGATCCTCCGCGGAGCCTGACGCCGTAAGTAATCCGGCGCCGGCGGGGGCGGCATCCCCGGAAGCCGTTTCATTCTGCAGCGCAGCTTCCTCTTCCGCCTGTTTCCGCTCCTCTGCCTGCCGCTTATGCTCTTCGATCCGCGCGGATATCTGCTGTCTGACATCCGCCGCTTTCTGCACGATCACCGGCCCGGCCAGTCGGATGAACAGCGCCGCCAGCGCGATCACAACGACAGCCATGACCGTCCTCCTGATGCGCCTCGCTCTTCTCGCTTTTTTCCTCCTGCGCGCTTTGATCAGCGCGTCCCGCTGCTGTTTTCTCTTATCGTAGGAACCCGTAAGCGTGATGTTTTTCCGGTCTTCTGCTGACAATGAAATGCCTCCTTATACTTCCTGCAGACGGCGCTTCACAGTACCCGTGGATGCCGGGAAATCTCCGAAGGCAAGCTCGTACGCGGTTCCCTCTCCCAGGTGCGTTCCGACTGCCTTTCCGATCCTCTCCCGGATCATGTTTTCGTCCGTTTCCGGCTCTTTTTTTACAGTAAACACCAGCTTTTGCGCTGTTCTGTCATAACCGGCCTGATAATCGGCGATGCCCGGGATCCCGTAGATCCATTCATCCAGCATCCCGATCGAAATGCGCTGTCCGCCCGGCAGTCTGACAGAATCCGCGATCCTTCCCATCACCTTCCGGAGCCGCGGCTTCAGGCAGCCGCAGGGACAGGGTACCGTGTCCATGGCGCCCAGATCACCGGTACGGTAGCGGATGAGCGGCATACCCTTCCGGCCGGGCGTGGTAACGACGATCTCGCCGTAATCCCCGTCTGCCGCAGCCTCCCCGGTCTCCGGATCGATGATCTCCAGAAAAAGATCGTCATCCCGCAGATGATACGACTGTCTGGCGCCGCACTGTACGCCGCCGCCATAGCCGGTCTCCGTCATGCCCCAGTGGGTAAATACGGTCGTCTTCCAGACATTTGCGATCTGCTGCATCACCGATTCCGGCACATAATCGCCCGACAGAAGAACGGTCTTCGGCCGGAGCTCCGGATGTGATACCGAAAGCCGGAACATCTGTGACGGAATGCCGATCAGTGTATCGGCATCCTTCGCCTGCTCCGCGGCCTCCGCATCATCGCGGATAAAGCCGTACACATCTGTCTGCGCCGGAAGATGCGCCAGCCCTTCCTTCAGCAGACCGCCGACGGAAAAATGCGCCGGCCCCTCCATGAAGACAGCCGTTCTGTATCCCGGCTTCACCAGGAACCGGATCCCCCGGTTAAAGAAATCCGCGGTTTTTTCCAGGTCCTCCGCCGTGAAGAACAGGCGTTTTTTTATGCCGGTGCTGCCGGAGCTTCTGATCGTGATCACCCGGGCGATCTCCTTCGGGGATACACAGAGCAGATCCTCCGGATTCTCTCTGACTTCCTCCGCCGTTGTGAAAGGCAGCCCCGCAAAAGTTCCGGTACCTTCCGCTATGCCTTCGCCGAACGATAACCCGTCAAATTTTTTCTTATAAAACCGGCTGTTTTCCGCCGCGTACCGAACCGTATCATACAGTTCCGATCTGCCCGCGACCAAATAGAAATACCCGCATTTCCGCCGTTTCAGATATTCCAGCGGAAGTCCCAGCGTGTCTTCCAGCTGTTCCGCTCCTTCCTCAAAGATCAGCTGGCCGACATAGCCCGGCAGGATCTCCGAGCAGTCCTGCATCTCCAGGACGGAAAAGCCGCTCTTCCGGAATTCCCGCAGAAATTCGCCTGCCGTCGGAAGACGGCCGATGCGGCAGGAAGGGACAGCTGCTTCCGGTGCAGACTGCACTGTCATGACCGCCTCTCCGTTCTGCTCTTCTTCCGTCTCTTCCGCTCTCGCATACAGATCCGAAAGCAGTACCTTGCCGCCCGGTTTCAGCACACGGCGGATCTCCGCGAGCGCCCGCGCAGGATCCTGCAGGCGCGTGTAGACGCACTCCAGAAAAACCAGATCGGCGGAATGATCCTGCACCGGCAGCTGTTCGGCAGTACCTTTCAGGAACGTGATCCGGCTCCTGCACAGCACTGCTCCGGTCTCATCTGCCAGCGTGGGCTCCACGCCGGTCAGATTCCATGCCGGATATGCTTCTGCGAGCCGGGAAAGCGTACCGCCTTCCCCGCAGCCGATATCCAGGACAGATATTGCTGTATGCAGATCCGGCTTCGGATACAGAGCTGCCGCCTCCAGCATCTGCTCTGTCACGCTGATACCGCCGGGCCGGTGGCATATGCAGTTTTCGGTACTCCTGTTCTTCATTCGCCATGTTACCTTTATAATGCTTCCGTAAAACCGCAGGCTCTGCGGCGAGGATCCTTCAGTCGCAGGCTCCTTCAGGATGACAGTATTGACCCCTGCAGCATCCCTGTTAAAAGACTGCACCGGACAGCTGTACCGGCACGCTGGTGCCGGGAACTGTGTAGTGGAGAGCGACAGGATCGGGCGAAATTGCCGCCGATTTTTCAACACGCTTTATTCGTTGGAAAATCAGTGTGCAGATATTTCGTCCCGGATCCGAAGCAATCGGAGCGATTCCTGTTTCCGGCACCAGCATGCCGGGACAGCGTCTCCTTCAAATGCTTCCGTAAAACTGCAGTCTCTGCGGCGAGGATCCTTCGCAGGCTCAG
>DFKM01000126.1 GCA_002373555.1 Lachnospiraceae bacterium UBA3645 | reverse complement strand
GCGTAAATAATAGAATATAAATCAGCGGACAGTGCTGTTGCAATAGATGGTTGCTGCAGCCTGCCGAAAAAATAGAAAATCCGGCCATGACGGCCGGATTTTTCGTTTTTCAATCTTGCATTCTGTAGTGATCCGACATTCTGCAGACGTCTGCTAAAGCCATTTAGTGCGGCAGCCCCGCCTACCCCAAAAAAGACACCGCCCCGCCTGCCAAAAAAAGAGACATAAAAAAGAAGGTGCCCATCGGACACCCTCTTCCATTCGCGTATTAATTTAATTACAGATTAGCCTTCAGGAAAGCTTCCAGAGCTGCTGCGTTGTCAGCCTCTGCTCCGCCGGTAACCTGAACTTCGATCTCGTTGCCCTGCTTTACGCCGAGGGACATGAGGTTCATAAGCTTCTTTCCGTCTGCAGACTTGCCGTTTGCAAGAACCTTAACGTCAGAATCATACTTCTTGATTTCCTTAACAAGAGCGCCTGCCGGACGAGCATGGATACCAACCGGATCTGTGATTACATACTTGAATGATGTCATTTTACCTGTTCTCCTTTACATTTTGTTGCGGCCCGACCAACCTTACACCGACCCAATGCCGATATACTCACAAGCCGCTTGTTAGGAGTTATTATAGCATATATCTTCGGCTGTGTGACTAATTATTCTCTTTTTTTTATGATTCTTTTGTGTACTATTCCTGCAAAACCGCCCCTCACCGGACATTTATTCCACTTCCCTCACCGCATCCTTCATCGACCGCACATACTCCCCCATATAAGGCGGAGCCTCTCTCCCGTATTTCTCCAGGATCCGGATGATCGCGGAGCCCACGATCGCCCCGTCCGAGACGGCCGCCATTTTTTTGGCCTGCTCCGGCGTCGAGATGCCGAAACCGATCGCGCACGGAATGTCCGTATTCTCCCGGACCACCTTCACGATCGACGCAAGGTCCGTCTTGATCTCACTTCTCACCCCTGTGACACCGAGACTCGAGACAACATACAGGAACCCTTCCGCCGCCTGCGCGATCCGCGCGATCCTGTCCCGGGAGGTCGGCGCGATCAGAGAGATCAGGTCCACCCCGTACGCATGGCAGGTCGGCAGGAACTCCTCCTTCTCCTCGAACGGCAGATCCGGCAGGATCAGCCCGTCGATGCCAATCTCCGCACAGGTCCGGATGAAGCGGTCCGCACCATAGGAAAATACGACATTGGCATACGTCATGAACACGAGCGGGACCGTCACGTCGCGCCGCAGATCCCTGACCAGATCGAATATCTTATCGGTCGTCACGCCTCCCGTCAGCGCGCGGAGATTTGCCCCCTGAATGACCGGTCCCTCTGCTGTCGGATCGGAAAACGGAATGCCGAGCTCCACAAGGTCCGCCCCTGCGGCAACGGCCGCCCTGACGACCGCCGCTGTGGTCTCAAGATCCGGATCCCCGCATGTAATAAAAGGAATAAAAGCCTTCCCGTTCTCAAATGCCTTCCTGATCTTACTCATGGATATCCTCCCCTCTGTACCTCGCGATGGCCGCGCAGTCCTTGTCGCCTCTTCCCGAGATCGTGATCACGATGATCCGATCCTTCCCCATCGTCGGTGCAATCTTCATGGCATGGGAGACCGCGTGAGCCGATTCGATGGCCGGGATGATCCCCTCCGTTCTCGCAAGATATTCAAATGCCTCCACCGCCTCGTCGTCCGTCACCGGCACATATTCCGCCCGGCCGCTGTCATGCAGAAAAGCGTGCTCCGGACCGATCCCCGGATAATCAAGACCTGCGGAGATCGAGTAGACCGGGGCGATCTGTCCGTCGCTGTTCTGGCAGAAATAAGACTTCATGCCATGGAAAATGCCCAGCTTACCGGTCGCGATCGTAGCCGCTGTTTCAAATGTATCCACCCCTCTGCCCGCTGCCTCGCAGCCGATGAGGCGAACATCTTTGTCTTCAATAAAGTGATAGAAGCTTCCGATCGCATTGGAACCGCCGCCCACGCAGGCGATGACCGCATCGGGCAGTTTTCCTTCCTTTTCCAGAAGCTGCTCCTTTATCTCCCTGGAAATGACAGCCTGAAAATCACGGACGATCGTCGGGAACGGATGCGGTCCCATGACGGAACCCAGACAGTAATGGGTGTCCGCGATCCTGGACGTCCACTCACGCATGGCTTCGGACACAGCATCCTTGAGCGTCGCGGTGCCGGTCGTGACCGGGATAACATCCGCGCCGAGCAGCCTCATGCGGTACACATTGAGGGCCTGGCGGACCGTATCCTCCTCCCCCATAAAGACCACACACTCCATCCCCATCAGGGCGGCAGCCGTTGCGGTCGCGACACCGTGCTGGCCGGCACCCGTCTCGGCGATCAGCCGGGTCTTTCCCATTTTCTTAGCCAGAAGAGCCTGGCCCAGCACGTTATTGATTTTGTGAGCCCCCGTGTGGTTCAGGTCCTCCCGCTTTAAATAAATCCTGGCACCCCCCAGATCCTTCGTCATTTTCTCCGCGAAATAGAGCCTTGAAGGCCTGCCCGCGTACTCGTTGAAGAGCGTCGTCAGTTCTCTGTTAAAATCCGGGTCATTCTTATAAAAATTATAGGCTTCTTCCAGTTCAATGACCGCATTCATCAGTGTCTCCGGAATGTACTGTCCGCCGTGAATACCGAAGCGTCCGTTTGGATTCGTCATACGTTTACATCCTTTCTGGCAGCTTCGACAAATGCCGCCATCTTCTCCCGATCTTTATACCCTTCCGTCTCAATGCCGGAGCTCACATCCACCGCATACGGGTGAAGATGCCCGACCGCCTCTTCCACATTGTCGGCACGGAGCCCGCCGGCCAGAAAATACGGCCGCGAAACGTTCTCGATCAGCTTCCAGTCGAAAGACTTTCCGCACCCTGCGCCGGCGTCGAGCAGCACATAGTCGGCACTGCTGTCCTCCGCTGCCAGTACATCCTGCTCATTCCTTATGCGGAAAGCTTTGATGACCGGCCGGTCTGTGATCTTTCTGAGCTGCGCGATATATTCCTCATCCTCGTCACCGTGCAGCTGGGCTATATCAATGATATCCCGCACAAGCAGCTCCGCCACCACTTCGAGTGATTCGTTTACAAATACCCCCACCGCCAGAATATCCGGCTCCAACTTTTCTTTCAGGGCGGCTGCCCTGACCCTGGACACGTACCGCCTGCTTTTCGGGGCAAAAACAAATCCCACATACTCCGGCTTCAGAGCATTTGCATACTCCACATCGCTTATGCGGGTCAGCCCGCAGAGCTTGATCTTCGTCACGTCTTTCCCCCTCTTAGTTCCGCCAGCCTGTCTCCCTTGTCCTCCGCTCTCATAAGCGCCTCGCCGATCAGGACCGCGTCCGCTCCGATCTCCCGAAGAGATGCGATGTCCCCCGCATCTTTGACGCCGCTCTCCGAGACGAAGAGCACATCTGCGGGAATCATCTCCCGCAGCCGCCTGCTGTTCCCGGTGTCCACCGTAAAATCCTGCAGGTTCCGGTTATTGACGCCGATCATCCTTGCGCCGGCTGACAGCGCCATCCTCACCTCTTCCTCGTCATGAGCCTCCACCAGGGCTGAGAGGCCGAGACTGTCCGCGACTTCCGTGAAAAATCGGAGCTGCTCCTTCGTCAGGATCCGGCAGATAAGAAGGACGGCCGACGCGCCGAGGAGCTTTGCCTCGTAGATCATATATTCGTCCACCGTGAAATCCTTGCGCAGGCACGGGATCGAGACGCTCTCCGCGATCTCCCGCAGATACATATCGCTGCCGAGGAACCATTTTGGCTCGGTCAGGACGGATATGCAGTCGGCCCCTGCCGCCTCGTACTCCCTTGCGATCTGCAGATAGGGAAAGTCCGGGGCGATCAGCCCTTTGGAGGGGGAGGCCTTCTTGCATTCGCAGATAAAGGAGATGTCCGGTCCTTTCAGCGCGTCCTCAAATCGGAAGTCGCCTTTCGGCAGCGCCAGCGCTCTGCTCTTCATCTCTTCCGGTGAGATGACTTTCATTTTCTCCGCCACCCTCTCTCTGGCGTGGGCGGCAAGTTCATCGAGAATCGTCATATTTCTCTCCTTTTATGTGCTCATTCGTCATGAAATTACGAAACCCTGCTTCACGTGAAGAATGTATGAACATTCAAACGGTTCACGCGTCCTCCGGCCGGTCATGTTCCGGCCGCAGTCAGGCTGCATCATCCGGCCGGTTGCTGACCTCGATCATCTTCTGAAGCGTCTCATAGGCTTTTCCGGAATCGATGAGTTCCGCCGCAAGGGCGATCCCATCCTTCATGCTGTCAGCCTTGCCCGCGATATAGAGGGAGGCGCCCGCATTCATGAGTACCGCGTCCCTCTTGCAGCCTTTTTCGCCTTTCAGAATACCGATCGTGATCTCCGCGTTCTCCTCCGGGCTCCCGCCTTTCAGCTCTTCTTTCGAGCAGCGCGTAAACCCGAAGTCTTCCGGCTTGATGACGGTGGTCCTGAACCATCCGTTCTGGATCTCACAGATCTTCGTCGGTGCGCTCATGGAAATCTCATCCAGCTTGTCCATCCCGTACACGACCATACCGCGGGTGACCCCGAGACTGACAAGGACCTGCGCCAGCGGCTCCACAAGATAATCGTCATACACACCGAGGAGCTGCATCTTCGGAGATCCCGGATTGGTCAGAGGGCCGAGAATATTGAAGACCGTCCGAAAGCCCAGCTCCCTGCGGATCGATCCGACATAACGCATGGATGTGTGATATTTCTGGGCGAAGAAGAAACACATACCGACTTCATTCAGAAGTTCCACACACCGCTCAGGGCTCTGGTTGATGTTGACTCCGAGTGCTTCCAGACAGTCGGCCGTCCCGCTTCTTGAGGAAGCTGCGCGGTTGCCGTGCTTTGCCACCTTGACGCCGCCCGCCGCTGCCACGATGGCAGAGGTGGTAGAGATATTGAAGCTGTGGGCGTTGTCCCCGCCCGTACCGACAATTTCGAAGACGTCCATTCCCGTTTTGACCTTGATCGCATGTGAACGCATGGCCTCGGCACAGCCGGCGATCTCATCGGTCGTCTCGGCTCTTGCGCTCTTGGTGGACAGGGCCGCGAGAAAGGCGGCGTTCTGAGTCGGTGTGGTCTTGCCGCTCATGATCTCATTCATGACGGTATAGGCCTCATCGTAGGTAAGGTCCTCTTTATTGACGATTTTTTCGATTGCTTCCTTGATCATTTTTTAAACCTCCTTCTCTTGCGCATGTCTGCGATCCGCCGGAGTCTTTTATTCTTCATCGCGGGATCGTACCCACGATGAAGACG
>DFKM01000022.1 GCA_002373555.1 Lachnospiraceae bacterium UBA3645 | reverse complement strand
GATGAGATCTACTGCGAATGGGCACCGAACGAGAAGGTGGCCATGGAGTCGGCTTTCGGGGCCTGCCTGGCCGGAAAAAGAGCTTTCTGTGCACAGAAGCATGTCGGCCTGAATGTGGCGGCGGATCCGCTTTACACCATGTCCTATACGGGCGTGAATGCCGGATTCGTGATCGGCGTGGCGGATGATGCAGGGATGCATTCCTCCCAGAATGAACAGGATTCCCGTCATCACGCGATCGCCGCGAAGGTGCCCATGCTGGAGCCGGCGGATTCCGAAGAAGCGCTGGAATTTACAAAGCTTGCCTATGAACTTTCCGAACAATTCGATACGCCGGTCATGATCAAGATGTGCACCCGCGTGGCGCATTCCCAGTCGATCGTCGAGACCGGGGAACGGAATGTTCCGGTAAAGCCCTATGAAAAGAATATCGCAAAGTATGTCATGATGCCCGGCAACGCCATCAAAAGACATCCTTTCGTGGAAGAAAGAACGGCGAAGCTTACGGAATATGCCGAGACAGCGCCCGTGAACCGCGTGGAAATGGGCGGCACACAGCTCGGCATCATCACGGCTTCCACTTCGTATCAGTATGTCAAGGAAGTCTTCGGGGATTCCGTGAGCGTCCTGAAGCTCGGCATGGCGAATCCGCTGCCGGAGAAGCTGATCCGTGACTTTGCCGCGAAAGTAGAGAAGCTGGTGGTCGTCGAGGAGCTTGATCCGGTCATTGAGAATCATGTCCGCGCGCTCGGCCTGGAAGTTTCCGGAAAGGATATCCTGCCGATCTGCGGTGAATTCTCGCAGAACCTTGTGGCGAAAGCGCTCGGCGCAGAAGTGCCGGAATCGGTTTCAATCGATGATCCGGTCCCTGCAAGACCGCCCGTCATGTGCGCCGGATGTCCGCACAGAGGCCTTCTCTATACGCTGAAGAGAAACAGATGCACGGTTCTCGGCGATATCGGATGCTACACGCTCGGTGCCGTACAGCCGCTCGGCGCCATGGAAATGACGCTCTGCATGGGTGCTTCCATCGGAGCTGCGCATGGCTTCAACAAAGCGCTCGGTGCGGAAGCGGAGAAGAAGACCGTTGCTGTTCTGGGCGATTCCACATTCATGCACTCCGGCATGACCGGCCTTGCAAATGTCGCTTACAACCAGTCGAATACGACGGTCATCATTCTGGACAACTCCATCACCGGCATGACCGGTCACCAGCAGAATCCGACGACCGGATATAATATCAAAGGCGATCCGGCCGGAAAGATCGATCTGGAAGCGCTCTGCAGAGCCATGGGATTTGAGCGCGTGCGTGTTGTGGATCCTTATGATCTGAAGGCGTGCGATACCGTACTGAAGGAAGAGCTTGCAGTGGAAGCGCCGTCCGTGATCATTTCGAGACGTCCGTGCGCGCTGCTGAAGTACGTGAAGCATCCGGGCCCGATCTCCGTCTGCCGGGAGAAATGCATCGGCTGCAAGGCCTGCATGCAGATCGGATGTCCGGCGATCTCCATCAAGGAAGGCAAGGCGATGATCGATACGACGCTCTGCACCGGCTGCAGAGTCTGCACGCAGCTGTGCAGATTTGGGGCGCTGTAAAGGATGCTGACACCATGCGGTCAGGCGGCCGTGCCGTACCGCATGATGCTGATACAGATGCTGAGGAATGTGCTTCATTTGTTCCTGAGTAAATAAACTTTGGAGGAAAAGAAATGCAGTACAGAAGAATCCTGAGGATGATCCTCAAACTAAGGAAAGGATTTGCCGCGCAGGCGGCGGAATGAACATATGGAAACGAAAAATATCATGATCGTTGGTGTCGGCGGGCAGGGATCACTTCTTGCCAGCAAGATGCTCGGAGCGCTCCTTCTTTCCAGGGGCTATGATGTCAAGGTCTCAGAGGTGCACGGCATGTCGCAGAGAGGCGGCAGCGTGGTCACCTATGTGCGTTACGGCGACAAGGTCTATTCACCGGTCATCGATCAGGGTGAAGCGGATTTCATCGTTTCATTCGAGATCCTGGAGGCGGCCAGATGGCTGTCCTATCTGAAGCCGGACGGCCAGATCGTCACGAATACGCAGCAGATCGATCCGATGCCGGTCATTACCGGTGCGGCATCCTATCCGGAGGATCTCGTGGAAAAAATGCGGGAAAAAGGCGCGAAGGTCGATGCGCTCGACTGCCTGAAGCTCGCAGAGGAAGCCGGAAGCTCCCGTGCGGTGAATATCGTCCTCATGGGCCGTCTTTCCCATTATTTCGACATTCCCGAGGAAGAATGGATGGCAGCGCTCTCCGCATGTGTCCCGCCGAAGTTTCTTGAAATGAATAAGAAGGCATTTTTGCTGGGCAAAAATGCGTAACCCATTACAGCGCTGACCGCGCAAGGGAAGACAATAAAACTTTAGGAGATCATATGGAGAGATACTATCAGGAAGACATTGAATGCGCTTCCAGAGAGAGAATTGTTGAGATACAGAACGAGAAGCTCGTCAAGCAGGTAAAGCATGTCTGGGACAATGTCCCTTATTATCGCAGGAAAATGGAAGAGAAAGGCGTGACGCCGGAAGACATCAAGTCCATTGATGACCTTCACAAGCTTCCGTTCCTGACCAAGAGCGATCTGAGAGAAGCCTATCCCTACGGCCTGATGGGCAAGCCCCTGAAGGACTGCGTCAGGATCCAGTCCACCTCCGGTACCACCGGAAAGCGCGTCGTCGCTTTCTACACACAGCATGATATCGATCTGTGGGAAGAGTGCTGCGCCAGAGCGATCATGGCAGCCGGCGGCACCGAAGAGGATGTCTGCCAGGTTTCCTACGGATACGGTCTGTTCACCGGCGGCCCCGGCCTGAACGGCGGCTCCCATAAGGTCGGCTGTCTGACGATCCCGACCAGCTCCGGCAATACCGACCGTCAGATCATGTTCATCATGGATCTGCAGGCGACGATCCTCTGCTGCACGCCCAGCTACGCCGCTTATCTCGGCGAGCGTATGAAGGAAATGGGCTACGGACCGGATGATATCCCGCTCAAGGCCGGTATCTTCGGCGCGGAAGCCTGGA
>DFKM01000021.1 GCA_002373555.1 Lachnospiraceae bacterium UBA3645 | reverse complement strand
GCTGCATCATATTCTGCAGTTTCTTTCCCGGCGGCTGCGCATTGATGATAATGCCGGCCTCCAGCAGTTCCTCCGATTCCGCCAGCTCCAGGTTTCCCTGGCCGCCGCCGAACAGATCCTTGAAGACCTTGTCGAATTCCACGCGGATCCGCTCGAAATTCTCCTTAAACTTCTTCCGCATGCCTGCATCCAGATCCCGGATGATCTTCTTCAGGCTCTCGGCCGCCTTCACCAGATCCTCATGCTGCGCATTCAGGAATTCGTACCGTTCCTTAACGTCCTTGTATTCCTCGATCGCGTTGACATTCACCGGACCGAGCTCCCGGATCTCCTGCCGCAGTCTGCTGACCGTCCGGCGGCTCTCGGTGAGCGATGCATCCGAAGCTTCCATGCCGGCCGCTTCCGCCTGCGAAGGCGTCATTTCGTATTCCGTCCAGATGTACTCCGTCAGCTTTTCAATCTGATCCGACAGTCTCTGCGCCGAGCTTTCCAGACGATAGGCTTCCTTGTCCAGCGTGCTGATCTGTTCGTTGAGTTCTTCTCTCTTCCCGAAGATCCCCTGCTGCTCAAGAGAAAGCGTCTCCTTCTCGGCAGACTGCTGATCCACGCGCTGCTTTAATTCCGCAAGTGCGCTGTCCAGCACCGCTGTCTCCGCCTGCAGCTCTCTCACTTTCTCCCGCTTCGCGTCATACAGTGCTTCCGCACCTTCGAGCGCCTCCGTGATATCGGAAAGCTCTGCCTTGAAGGTTTCCCGTTCCGCGATGACTCTGTCCTGATTTTCCTTGATAAAGCCCGCTTTCTGGGCAAGCGTCGCTTCCCTGCTCCGCTCTTCCGAAAGGACCTTCATCTGTTCATCGGACAGCTCTCTTAAATGCTCCAGTTCATGGACGGTCTTTTCGGACGATTCTTCCAGTGCGGAGAGCTCACCCGAGATCCGTTCGATCTCTTTCTCCGTTGCAGCAAGCGATTTGGCGTATCCTGCGAGATCGGCCTGCAGCACCTTTTCCTCCTGGTCCTGGCTGCCCAGCAGCATCTTCAGGCTTTCTTCCCGCTCCCGGAACCGGGCCAGATCCAGCTTCAGTGTGTTCTGCTTCAGTTCGATCCTGTGCAGCCTCTCGGTCAGCCGGATCCGTTCATCCAGCAGCGCGGCCACCTTGTTCTTCAGCGCCGCTGCAGCCGTCTCCGCTTTCTGAATGCGTGCCGCTTCCGCTTCGCATTCCTTCTCCAGTTCGTCGATCTCACGCCTTCTGCCGAGCAGATTGCTGCTGTGCTTATAAGCACCGCCGGAAATGGCGCCGCCGGGGCTTAACAGTTCTCCCTCCAGCGTGACCAGATTGTAGCGGTATCTGGTCTTCCGGGCAAGCGCGAGCGCATTGTCCATCGTGTCGACGACAATGGTATGGCCCAGCAGATTATTGGCGACTTCCCTGTACTTATCTTCACAGGTCAGCAGCGAATCCGCCGTACCGATCACGCCTCTTTCCGAAAGCACCTTCCTGTCGGCAAATTCGCCTCTCGCCTTTACAGCCGTGAGTGGCAGGAATGTCGCCCGGCCGAACCGGTTCTCCTTCAGGAAACCGATCAGCTTCTTCGCGGTATCCTCATCCTCAGTGATCACGTTCTGGATCCGGCCGCCGAGGGCGGTCTCGATGGCTGTCTCATATTTTCGTTCGGTATGGAAGAGATCGGCGACAACGCCGCAGATGCCGGGCACAGCCTCGCGCTGCTCCATGATTCGCTTGACGCTGTTCCCGTAGCCCTCATATCGTTCGGCGATATTCAGCAGCGAGTCATGTCTTGCCTTTGCTTCCTGAAAATGCTGCCGCAGCGCGGAAAGCGCCTTTTCCTTTTCGGCTCTCTCCGCTCTTCTCTTCGCTACGGTCTCTTCCGCGTTCTTTATGGCACTCTTGACGGATTCCTCTTCTTCGCTCAGCTTTTTTCTGGCAGCCCGTTTTTCCTCGATCAGGCCATTTAAGGAATCTCTTTCTTTCCTTTCATCGCCGGACTGCGTACGGATCCCCTCGATCCGTTCTTCCGTCTGCTTCCGGAGCGCCTCCGTTCTTTCCCATTCCGCGCGGGTCTCGGCGCGTTCATCGGCGAGACGGAGTCTGTCCGCCTGCAGTTTCTGCTGTCTTTCGGACAGGCGGCCGATCTCCTCCTGCGTATTCACGAGATCCTGTTCCAGCGATTCCACCTGCATTCTCGCGGAGCCAAGCTCCACCGAAATGCCGGACATTTCTTTCCGGAAGTTCTCTGCTTCCTGACCGCGCTTTGCGATCTCTTCTTCCAGGACCTGCAGTCTGGCCCGCTGGCTCTCTTCGTTCTGTTTCTGCGACTGGATCTGCTCCGTGAGCAGCATGATCTGCCCGTCCAGGTTCTCTCTTCGGATCCTGTCTCCGGAAAGCTTCTCATTATCCGCCGCCAGCTGTGCGTCCAGCGCCCTGATCTTTTCAGTCAGATCGTCATAACGCACGGCTTCGGCACCGGCCTTTTTCCGCAGCTCCGCGAGCTGCGCGTCGGCGGCCTCCTTATTCTTTACGGCGGCATCCCGTTTTTTCGTATAATCGCCGGTCTCCAGGAGGAAGGCCCGCATATCCCAGCTTTTCAGATCATCCCGGAGCTTCAGATAGACTTTCGCTTTTTCCGACTGTTTCCGGAGCGGCTCCACCTGCCGGGATAATTCATTCAGCACATCTGTCACGCGGAGAAGATTGCCTTCTTCCGTCTCCAGCTTTTTCAGGGTGATGTGCTTCCGTTTCTTCAGTTTCACGATGCCGGCCGCTTCGTCGAACAGTTCTCTGCGGTCTTCCGGCTTGTTGCTCAGGATCCGGTCGATCTGGCCCTGGCCGATGATCGAATAGCCTTCCTTGCCGACACCGGTATCATAGAACAGTTCCTGCACGTCCTTCAGACGGCAGAGACTCCCGTTCAGAAGATATTCGCTCTCGCCGGAGCGGTATACTCTTCGCGCAACCGTCACTTCATCATAGTCGATGGCAAGCATATGATCGGAATTATCGATCGTCAGTGCGACGGAGGCATAGCCGAGCGGCTTCCTGTTCTGTGTCCCGGCGAAGATGACATCCTGCATATTGGAGCCACGCAAAGATTTGGCGCTCTGTTCCCCGAGCACCCACCTCACCGCATCCGCGACATTGCTCTTGCCGCTGCCGTTCGGTCCGACGATTCCCATGATTCCGCGGTCAAATTCCAGCGCCGTCTTGTTCGCAAAGGATTTGAATCCGTAGGCTTCGATCTTTTTCAGATACATTCCGATTATCCTGTTCCTTACTGTTTTTCAAGTTTTGTGAGCATCTGCTCTGCCGCGAGCTGTTCCGCCTGCTTTTTATTACGGCCTTCGGCGACGCATTTCAGATGATCGCCTGCTTTCAGCGAGACCGTAAACACCAGCTGATGCTCCGGTCCGGTGACCGATACCACCTCATAGACCGGATCGCCCAGGCCCATTTCCTGCATTCGCTCCTGCAGAATGGTCTTGCTGTCCTTAAAGAGGCTCCGCTTCTCCAGCCCGCTCATGATAAAGTGCTTTACGAACCGCTCTGCGGGCTCAAATCCGCCGTCCAGATAGATCGCGCCGATCAGCGCCTCCAGTGCATCGGATGTCAGCGAATCGCGAAGTCTGCCGCCGGCTGCTTCCTCACCTTTCCCGAGCAGAAGCCTGTCCGGAATACCGAGCGATCTCGCCACCTCCGCCAGCGCAGGCTCGCATACGATGCTGGCCCGGAACTTCGTCATCTGTCCTTCGTTCATCTCCGGATAGTTCGCATAAATCACTTCACTGGAAACAAGCTCCAGCACAGCATCGCCGAGAAACTCAAGACGCTCGTTGCAGGTGCGTCTGTTGCCGCCGTGTTCGTTCGCATAGGAAGAATGTGTCATCGCCTGCGTCAGCAGCGAAATGTTCCGGAATCGGTATCCGATTGTTTTTTCAAACTTTTCTGTCATATCCATATCTCAAAAACAGACGGCCTGACAAACTGACAGGTCGTCCATAGTACATCGTATTCGGTTTCTTTATTCCCCGTCGGCCTTGCTGATCGCGCGGTATGCATCGCCCACCGTCACGATGGCATCCAGTTCATCATCCGGGATCTCAATTCCCAGTTCATCTTCCAGCGCCATAATGATCTCCATGAGATCCAGCGAATCCGCATCCAGATCGCCCTTAAAAGATTTGTCCTCCGTCACCGAAGCGGGTTCCATCGACAGCTGCATCGCAATGATTTCCTGAAGTTTTTCAAATTCCATAATGCTCCTCCTCTTAGGAAAGTGTTTCTCTGATCTTGCCTGTAATATCCTGTTCCTTAAAAGTCACGCACTGCAGGATCGCATTGCGGATCTCTCCCGCTTTTGCATTTCCGTGTGTCTTTACGACCAGTCCGTTCAGCCCCAGCATGGGCGCGCCGCCGTATTTTGTCGCATCCATGTCCTTTAATGTTTCCTTGAGTGCCGGCTTGATCAGAAGCGCACCGATCTTTGCGCGCAGCGAACTCATCAGTCCCGTCTTGATCTTGCCGATCAGTGCACCGGCCACGCCTTCGTAAAGCTTCAGAATGACATTTCCGGTAAACGCTTCACAGACGATGACATCCGCATAGCCATGCGGGATCTCTCTCGCTTCGATGCTGCCGATAAAGTTCATATCCTTCTCCGCCTTCAGCAGCGGGTAAGTCTCTTTCACCAGCGCATTTCCCTTTTCCTCTTCCAGTCCGACATTGACGATGGCGACCCGGGGATTTTTCACGCCCATCACGCCTTCCATGTAGATGGAGCCCATCCTGGCGAACTGCACCAGATGAGAACTCCTGGCATCCACATTCGCACCGGAATCCAGCAGAAGCGAAACGCCCTTTGTCGTGGGGATCAGCGCTGCCAGGGGCGTCCTGTCGATCCCCCGGATCCTGCCTACGAGAAGCTGTCCTCCGACGAGCACCGCGCCGGTGCTTCCGGCAGAAACGAAGGCATCGGCCTTCCCTTCCCGGATCAGCCGCTGGCCGACCACGATCGAAGAATCTCTCTTTCTCCGGATCGACTGCACAGGCGGATCTCCGGTCTCGATCACTTCCGATGCGGGGACAATAACCAGACGATCCGGATCCGCGCCGGCCGTGAGCGGTTCGATGACCTCCGGCTGACCGACAAGCAGGACCTGCACGCTGTCACTGTCGTTTATTGCTTTTAATGCACCCTTCACGATCTCCTCGGGCGCATTGTCTCCTCCCATGGCATCTACTGCCACTCTGGTAAGTTCCGACATATCTATCCTCTCTCTTTATCCTCTGTTCAGCAGAATCATGCCCGCGCAGCAGGCAATCATGATGATCATACCCGGATTAAGCACTGCATGGACCGGAAAACTCTTCGGCAGTCTGATCCACCCCTTCAGGAGCCGGATCCGCTTCCGTTCCAGGATCAGCAGAACGAAGCCCGCAAATGCACAGGCATATTCCGCTGCACCGATGACGGCCGAAGCGGCCAGGTTATGCTCTGCCGAAAGCAGAAAGAATCCCGGCAGCACGCCGTACAGAAAATTGACAAGCATATGCATGACGGCCGTATATCTGACTTTTCCCGTGCGCAGGTATATGTATGCGAATACCAGCCCGACGCCGAAGGCATAAAAGAACTGCTGCATATTCGCATGGTAAGCCGCGAAAACAAATGCGGAAATGATCATCGCCGCCCGGTCTCCGAACCTGTTGAGGCGGTCCAGCATCAGTTTGCGGAAAATGATCTCTTCCCACAGCGGTCCCAGGATCACGATACTGATGATCTGATACGGCAGTCCGGCCTGCTGCAGCGTTTCATCGATTCCCGGGCCTGCCGGGAACCCCGGGATCGTCCCGAGGGCTGTGCTGATCAGCGATCCGGCCACCATAAAGAAGCAGCAGATCAGGAAGATCTTGATCAGATCCGACGCTCCCATACGGAACCTCTCCATCGGATCCGCCGGGACCTGCAGCATACACACCGCACAGAGCGGCATCCCGATGGCGAACTGCGCGGCGGCTTCCAGCCACATAAAACCTTCCGTATCTGCCATGACAGCCGGTGCGAACAGCAGAGCGGCTCCCATAAAGATCAGAAGCGACAGAAGGGTGCCTGCATACATAAGCGCCGGTGCGATATACAGCGTGGAAAGCCGTTTTCTTTCATATTGTTTAATGAAAGGTTCCATGCGTTCTCTCCTTATTGAATTACCATTATAAACGCATCAGAGCGGTTTTTCAACCGTACATTTTCCCGCCCGGATGACACATTTCCGAACGTTGAATCCTCTTCATTTTGGTGCTATAATTTTCTATTAGATTCAATTTTTTAATGGAGCGTCCCATGGACAATGATACTTTCAGCACGGCATCGTCTCTGATCCGGAGGATCTATGCAGTCTTCGTACTGCTTCTGTCGCCTTTCGTGATGTTCTGGTGCGTGGAATTTCTCGCAAACAATCCCATGAACGTCTGGACGGTTTCGACGATCGCCTTCAATATACTGTTTTACGAAATGTTCTTCCTGCTGCTCTTCTTTCTCACCGGGAGAGTCCGGCTCTCACTGATCGCGGGAGATGTTTTCTTTCTGCTGTTCGGGCTCGTCAACCATTTTGTGATGGAGTTCCGTTCGGAACCGATCGTTCCGTGGGATATCTTTTCCGTAGGAACAGCGGCGGGCGTTGCCTCCGACTATGACTATACGCTGACACCGACCGTCATCGGCTGCATCGCGGTCACCGTTCTGCTGATAGCGCTCGCCCTGTTCGCGAAACTGCCGGTCATCCGCTTCCGCTTCAGAGCGATCGCACTTCTCCTGGTTCTCTGCGGTCTTTCTTCTTATATATATGCACTGCGCCAGGATCAGTTCATCAAATATATGAAGTTCGACAATACGCTGTTTACGCCCTGGTTCATGGCCAGGAAGAACGGACTGACGACTGCCTTCCTGATGGATCTGAAGTACATGAAGGTCGAACAGCCGGATGGCTATACAAAGGAGGCTGCCGAAGCACTGATCGACCAGGCATGGAATACTGCTCCGGAGGCGGTCCCTGAAGACCGGCCGAACATCATCGTGATCATGAACGAAGCCTTCTCCGATCCGGCGGTACTCGGAGAATTTGAGACGAATATGGATTACATGCCGTTCTTCCGGCATCTGCACGGCGGTGCGGAAAATACCGTATCCGGAACACTGAACGTATCCGTCAAGGGCGGCAATACGGCCAACACGGAATATGAATTCCTGACCGGCAATTCCATGCGGTTCTTCCCGGCGGGCAGCATCCCCTACCAGCAGTACATGTTCGGTCCGAAGGCCTCGAATGTAATGACGCTGGAGGAATACGGCTACACCACAACAGCGATGCATCCGTATATCGCCAAGGGATGGAACCGGAATCATGTTTACGATTATTTCGGTTTCGACGAAAAGCTCTTCCGGGATGATTTTCCGGACGCTGAGATCCTGCGGAAATACATTGATGACAGATCCGTCTTCTACCGGATCGAAGAGCTCCTGGAGGAGAAGGAGGAAGATATCCCGGCCTTCGTATTTGCCGTGACGATGCAGAATCATTCCGGTTATTTTGATGACTTCGATAATTTTGCTGTCGATGTCCATGCGGAGGACTGCGATTCCAGGATCCTGGACCGTTACCTGTCGCTGATGAAGCAGTCCGACGATGCGCTCTATGAATTCATCGATTACCTGTCCGATTATGAGGAAGATACTGTCATCGTGTTCTTCGGCGATCATCAGCCGAATGATGTCGTGGTCGATCCGGTACTGAAGCTATACGGACGCTCCTCTTCCACCCTGGGAGAAGAAGAATATCTGCGCTATCAGGTGCCTTTCATCATATGGGCCAACTATGATATCGAGGAAAAGACGGGAATCGATACCAGCGTGAATTATCTGGCGGCGCATGTGATGGAGACAGCCGGACTTCCGCTGTCCGGGTTTCAGGCCGCCATGCAGGATGTAGAGAAGGAGCTGCCCATCATTTCCACAAAACGCCTGGTCGGTGCAGACGGCAGCCCGCTGTCTGATAAAGAGGAAGCGGACAATGAGAGCCTGAAGGCGTTCCGTTATCTGGAATATTACCGTGCGTTCGATGAGCCTGCAGACGATCCGGAATGAGGATCCGGCACATCGTCTGCGGACTGCAAAGACTATTGACAAATACCGTCGATGGTGCTAGAATTTGTTTGTGAAATTAATAATTTGAATTCAGGGTTCCTTCGTGGAACCCGAATTTTTACAATTCTGTTGGCACTCGGCATCTTCGAGTGCTGACAAATTCTTATAACGGAGGTGCAATATGGCAGTAGTACCTGTATATAATACGTTAATTCTCCCCGGCGCGAATACCTATATCAAAACAGATTACTATGAAAAAATGGCCGGGAAGCATCCCGTGACGGACGAGCGCGTCGTCATGATCGTGATGCGGCAGAACCTGAATAAAGACGAGCTGACCAACGACGCCTTCTATCCGATCGGTCTCGCCGGCATCATTACCGAGATCAATGACGAAGGCTACATCGTCGTCCAGGGAAGGAACCGTGTCAATATCAACGAAGTGGTCATTTATCCCAGCTACAATATCGATGTCTCGATCTCCAAACGCGCGGATATCGACGATCTGGATCCGGAGGCTTCCGAGGCGAGGCTGAAGGAAATCAAGCTGGCGGTCGCGCGGTTCTCCGAAGGCTTCCAGTGGGGACAGGCGATCCGCGGGTTTATCGCAAGATGGAATTCGGTCGCCGAGGCCGCTTCCGCCATCTCTCCGTGGATCATGAACTCCAACGAGGAGCGCTACAATATCCTGGCGGAGGACTCCGTCTCGAAGCGTGAGGAGCTTCTGGAGCAGCTGATCTACGAGAATCTGGAGATGTCGCGCATCCACAATGAAGCCAAGAGCGCGCAGGAGGCCGATTATCAGAAGATCTACCGTGAGTCGGCCATCAAAAAGCAGATGGAATACCTGCAGAAAGAGCTGGACGAGCTGCATCCGGACACGATGACCGACATCCGGAAATTCGAACTGAAGATCCAGGAAGCCGGGATGAACGATACGGCGAAAAAAGAAGCCGAAAAAGTCCTGAACCGGCTGAAGCAGGAAGGTCAGAACAGTGCCGAATCCGGCATGCTCTACGACTATCTGGATTTCGTGACCAGCCTGTCCTGGAAGCGTGAAGCGCCCAGATTTATCGATCTGGATGAGGCCGAGAAGGTGCTGGATGAAGCACATTACGGTCTGAAGAAAGTCAAGGAGCGTATCCTGCAGCAGATTGCCGTCATGAATCTGAAGAAACAGCAGTCCGGGTCCATCCTCTGCTTCGTCGGTGCCCCCGGTACCGGCAAGACCAGTATCGGCGCCAGCATCGCAAAAGCGCTTCAGCGCGAATATGTCCGCGTCAGTCTCGGCGGCGTGCGTGACGAAGCCGACATCCGCGGACACAGACGCACCTACATCGGCGCGATGCCCGGCCGGATCATGGACGGCATCCACAAGAGCGGCGTTTCCAATCCCGTCATGGTGCTGGACGAAGTCGACAAGCTGTCCGCTTCCTACAACGGCGATCCCGCAAGTGCCCTGCTGGAGGTGCTGGATCCGGAACAGAACCACACCTTTACCGACCACTACATGAATGTTCCGTACGATCTTTCGGGCGTACTGTTCATCTGCACGGCGAACTCGCTGGACACCATCCCTGCGCCGCTGTTGAACCGTATGGAGGTGATCACCTTCCAGGGTTATACCCCGCTGGAGAAAGAAGCGATCGCGGCGAAGCACCTGCTGCCCAAGGCGCGTGTCGCCATGGGAATTGAAGAAAAGGATCTTCTCCTTTCGGAGGAAGTCCTCCCGCTGATCATCAGCGACTACACCCGGGAATCCGGTGTCCGCGGATTAAAGAAGCGGATCGATACCCTGTGCAGAAAGGCCGCCGTGACATTCGTCAGAGGCAATCATGAGCCGGTCCGGGTAACGGCCGAAAACCTCCGCGATTTCCTGGACGACCGCCCGGTGCGGCACGGCCAGGTGAAGGATTCCGCCAAGCCAGGCAATGTCACCGGCCTCGCCTGGACAGCCGTGGGCGGCGAGATCCTGACGATCGAAACCCTTTTTACCGCCGGCAAAGGCAATCTTACGATCACCGGACGGCTCGGCGATGTGATGACCGAATCTGCGAAGATCGCGATCAGTCTGGTCAAGGACTGCTTCCCGGAGCTGGCGGAGAAATTCGCGAAGAACGATCTGCACATCCATGTGCCGGACGGAGCGACGCCCAAAGACGGACCGTCCGCCGGCATCACGCTGACCACGG
>DFKM01000032.1 GCA_002373555.1 Lachnospiraceae bacterium UBA3645 | reverse complement strand
TCGACCAGATGCCGCCCGGCATGCGGGAAACGCTGTATTTTAAGGATGATGATTCCCGGCTGTCGTTTCTGCAGGGGAATTATGTGACACTGACGAATATGTCCGATGCCGATATCGACCGCATCATCCGGTACCACCTGTCGCCGATCAATATTTCCGTCCATACCATGGATCCGGAGCTCCGCTGCAGGATGCTGAACAACCGGTTCGCCGGAGAATCGCTCGCAAAGATCGACAGGCTGTATGAAGCCGGTGTGGAGATGAACGGCCAGATCGTTCTGTGCCCCGGCATCAATGACGGAGAGTCACTGACGTTTTCGCTGAAATCGTTGATGAAATACCTGCCGTATATGCGCAGTGTTTCAGTGGTCCCTGTCGGACTGACGAAATTCCGCGAGGGACTATACCCGCTGCAGCCAGTCACGAAAGCCTGCGCTGAAGATACGATCCGCAGAGTGGAGGCTGTACAGAAGGAAGCCTATCCCGAATACGGCCTGCATTTTGTCCATGCGAGTGATGAGTTTTATCTGCTGGCGGAACAGGAGATGCCGGAAGAAGAACGGTATGACGGCTATCTGCAGTATGAGAACGGGGTCGGTTTTATCCGGCTGCTGACAACGGAATTCAGAGAAGCGCTGGCAGCAGAAGGAACGCCGGACGTAGAAGCGGAACACGGCAGGCTCGTTTCCGTTGCTACCGGTCAGCTGATCGCGCCGGTCATTCAGATGCTGGCGGAAGAATTCGAAAAGCGGCATCCCAACTGTACGGTCAGGGTGATCCCCATTAAAAACCGCTTCTTCGGGGAGAGCATTACCGTCGCCGGTCTCGTCACCGGACAGGATCTGATCGGCCAGCTGGCAGGAAAAGATCTGGGAGATGCACTGTTGATCCCGCAGAACATGCTTCGTTCTGGAGAAAATGTGTTTCTGGATGATATCACGACAGACCAGGTATCGGAACGGCTCGGCATTCCCGTCCGGGTCACAGGCAGTTCCGGACAGGATCTGCTTTCGGCCTTCCAGGGGACAGACGCTGACGCACAGAGCTTTCATAACGATTACGAGCCTGTGTTCTAATAAAGGAGTTATACATGAGCAAACCTATAGTAGCCATTGTCGGCAGACCGAATGTCGGAAAATCTACATTATTTAATGTGATCGCCGGCGACCGGATCTCCATCGTACAGGATACGCCCGGCGTGACCAGAGACCGGATCTATGCCGACTGTACGTGGCTCGATAAGAATTTTACACTGATCGATACAGGCGGCATCGAGCCCGAATCCGACGATGTGATCTTCCGGCAGATGCGGGAGCAGGCGGAGATCGCCATTCAGACCGCCGATGTCATCATCTTTATTGTTGATGTGCGGCAGGGACTGGTGGACGCGGATTCCCGCGTGGCGGATATTCTGCGGCGCTCTGCAAAACCGGTGATCCTCGCGGTCAATAAGGTGGACAGCTTTGACAAATATATGGCCGATGTCTATGAATTCTATTCGCTGGGCATCGGTGATCCGGTACCGATCTCGGCCGCGTCCCGTCTGGGACTCGGGGAGCTGCTTGACGAAGTCGCCGCGCATTTCCCTGACAACAAGACGGCGGAGGAAGAAGATGAGCGGCCCAAGATCGCGATCGTCGGCAAACCGAATGTCGGCAAGTCCTCGATCGTCAACAGGATGACCGGTGAGAATCGTGTCATCGTGTCGGATATTGCCGGTACGACGAGAGACGCGATCGATTCGGTCGTACGTTATCATAAGAAGGAATATGTCCTGATCGATACGGCCGGGATCCGGAGAAAGAGCAAGATCAAAGAAGAGATCGAGCGATTCTCCATTATCCGTGCCGTGTCTGCGGTAGAGCGTGCGGATGTCGTTCTGATCGTGATCGATGCACAGGAAGGCATCACGGAACAGGATGCGAAGATCGCCGGCATTGCACACGACCGCGGCAAAGGACTTCTGATCATCGTCAACAAATGGGATCTTGTCGAAAAAGACAATCACACGATGAAGAAGTTCACGGAGAAGATCCGCCAGACGCTGTCCTTCATGAGCTATGCAGAGATCCTTTATGTCTCGGCACTGACCGGACAGCGGCTTTCCAAGATCTTTGAATATATTGATGTGATCCTTGAAAATCAGAATCTGCGTGTCGCTACCGGCGTGCTGAATGAGATCATGACGGAAGCGGTCGCACTGCAGCAGCCGCCGACGGATAAGGGAAAACGGCTGAAGCTGTTCTACATCACGCAGGTCTCGGTCAAACCGCCGACATTTGTGATCTTTGTCAATGATAAGAAGCTGATGCATTTTTCATATCAGCGGTATATTGAGAACCGGATCAGAGATACCTTCGGATTTCCCGGCACTTCGATCCGATTCATTATCCGTGAACGGAAGGAAAATGACTGAAATGGAACGAATCATCTGCATTATCATCGGCTATGCTTTCGGCCTGTTTCAGACAGGATTTCTTCTCGGGAAGCTGCACGGGATCGATATCCGCAAAGAGGGGAGCGGCAACTCCGGCACCACAAATGCACTGCGCGTCATGGGCGTCAAGGCTGGTCTTCTGGTCTTTGCGGGAGATGTGCTGAAGCTCTTCGCGGCAGCTTACGTGACGCACCTGATCTATTCGCCGGGACGGTGGCATGAGCCGTACAGCATGATCCTGATCCTTTATACCGCGATCGGGACCGTGCTCGGACATAATTATCCTTTTTATCTTTCCTTTAAGGGAGGAAAGGGGATCGCGGTCACTGCGGCGCTTGTTCTGCTGTTCGGCGATCTCCGGATCATTCTTCCGTGTCTGGCGGTCTTTGTGGGGGCCGTTCTGATCACCGGCTTCGTATCCCTGGGATCGCTGCTGGTCGTTACGCTGTTCGTGATCCTCTGGGCCGCGCTCGGCATGACCGGGAATCTGCCGCTTTCGGGGACGCCTTATTTTACCGAAAGCATGATCATCATTCTGTTCTGGGCGGCGCTGGCTTTCTGGCGGCACAGAACGAATATCCGGCGGCTGGCGTCCGGTACGGAAAACAAATTGTCTTTGCATAAAAAGAGGAACTGACGATGAGTAAAATAACAGTCATGGGCGCCGGTACCTGGGGCATGGCGCTCGCAATACTTCTTGCCAATAACGGAAACGATGTCACTGTCTGGTCTGCTGTGCCGGCAGAGATCAAAATGCTTCAGGAAACCCATAAGCACGTCAATCTGCCGGAAGCGGAGATTCCTGCTTCCATGCAGTTCACGGAGGATATTGAAGCGGCACTCGCTGAACCCGACATCGTTGTCATGGGCGTTGCTTCCGTCTATACCAGAACGACGGCCCGCAGAATGAAGCCCTTCGTAAAGGATGGTCAGATCATTGTCAATGTAGCCAAAGGAATTGAAGAAGGCACGCTGGCCGTACTGACTGAGCAGATCAGTGAAGAGATTCCGCAGGCGAATGTGGCCGTACTGTCCGGACCCAGCCATGCAGAGGAAGTCAGCAGAGGCATTCCGACTTCTGTCACGATCGGCGCGGAGGACAGAGAGACTGCGGAATATCTGCAGAAGATCTTCAGCAGCAGAGTGTTCCGTCCGTATATCAGCAGCGATGTGCTCGGCATAGAGCTCGGCGGCGCGTTGAAGAATGTGATCGCCCTGGCAGCCGGCATGGCCGACGGCCTCGGCTACGGCGATAATACGAAGGCGGCGCTGATCACCAGAGGCATGGCGGAGATCGCGAGACTCGGCCTGGCGATGGGGGCCAGAGAAGAGACGCTATACGGCCTTTCCGGCATCGGTGATCTGATCGTCACCTGCGCCAGCATGCATTCCAGGAACCGCCGCGCAGGCATCCTGATGGGCCAGGGAAAGACCATGGAGGAGGCCATGAAGGAAGTCAACCAGGTGGTCGAGGGCGTGTATTCCGCCAAGGCCGCGCTGGCGCTTTCAAAGAAATACAAGGTGGATATGCCGATCGTTGAGCAGATGAACAGAGTCCTGTTCGAGGGAGCTTCCCCCGCGCAGTCGGTCGACGGTCTGATGCTCAGAGAGACCAAGCCCGAGAATCCCCGGGTAGACTGGGATTAAAGGAGGAAGACATGGGAACCCCTCATAATAAAGCGGAAAAAGGCGATATCGCAAAGACCGTTCTGATGCCCGGCGATCCTTTGAGAGCAAAATATATTTCGGAGACGTACCTTACCGATCCGGTGTGCTTCAATACCGTCCGGAATATGTTCGGCTATACCGGCACTTATAAAGGTGTTCCGGTCTCCGTGATGGGCAGCGGCATGGGCATGCCTTCGATCGGGATCTATGCGCAGGAGCTTTTCGAACAGTATGATGTCGACCGCATCATGCGGATCGGCTCGGCCGGCGCATTTTCCGATGATATTAAACTGATGGATGTCGTGATGGCGCAGGGCGCCTGCACGAATTCCAATTTTGCCGCGCAGTACCGTCTCGGCGGAACATTTGCACCGATCGCTGATTTCGGGATGATGCGGACGGCGGTTGAAGTATCCGAAAAACTGGGCGTCACGCCGCATGTCGGCAATGTGCTGTCATCGGATGTTTTCTACAATGATGATCCGGATTTCAACGACCGGTGGAAGAAAATGGGCGTTCTCTGCGTGGAGATGGAGAGCGCGGCGCTCTATATGATCGCGGCCCGTCTTCAGAAACAGGCGCTCGGCATCTTTACGATCTCGGACCATCTGTACAGGCCGGAAGCGCTGAGCGCGGAGGAAAGACAGACTTCCTTCGATGAGATGATGAAGATTGCACTGGAGACAGCGTATATTTATGGTAAGAATGCATGAGCAGTGATCTTTCGGAAGTGACGGTCTACTCCGACGGCTCTGCCAGAGGAAATCCCGACGGCCCGGGCGGGTATGGCGCAGTCATCCAGTTCGTGGACCGGAAAGGGATCCTGCACGAGAAGGAGATCTCGGGCGGGTTCGTCCGGACGACCAATAACCGCATGGAGCTTCTGGCGGCGATTTCGGCGCTGGAGGAACTCAACCGCCCCTGCAGCGTGAAGATCTATTCCGACTCTTCGTATCTGGTCAACGCGTTCAACCAGCACTGGATCGACAGCTGGAAGAAAAAGAACTACCGGCGCGGGACGGAGAAGGAAGTCAAGAATATCGATCTGTGGGAACGGCTGCTCGCGGCCATGAAGCCGCATCAGGTCGAATACATATGGGTGAAAGGCCATGCGGGCCATCCAGGCAATGAGCGGGCGGACAGGCTCGCAACAGCAGCTGCGGACGGGACGGATCTCATGACGGATCCCGGCGTTTTGTAAATATGTGTATACCGGAGCGCGCCCCGGACGGGACGGCTTCGTTACAGGAGGAATAGCATGAAAGCATATGGTGTAAATGAACTGCGTAAAATGTTTCTGGATTTCTTTGAATCCAAGGGACATCTCTGCAAGAACAGTTATTCGCTGATACCGCACAATGATAACAGCGTTCTTCTGATCCCCGCCGGCATGGCGCCCTTAAAGCCGTATTTCACCGGCCAGGAAGTGCCGCCCAGAACGAGAATGGCGACCTGTCAGAAATGTATCCGTACCGGTGATATCGACAATGTCGGCATTACCGCGAGACATCTGACCTTCTTTGAAATGCTCGGAAACTTCTCTTTCGGCGATTATTTCAAGGAAGAGGCGATCGCCTGGTCCTGGGAGTTCCTGACGGAAGTCGTCGGTCTGGATCCCGACAGGCTGTATCCTTCGATCTATCAGGATGACGACGAGGCTTTTGATATCTGGAACAAGAAGATGGGCATCCCGGCCGACCGTATTTTCCGTTTCGGCAAGGAAGACAACTTCTGGG
>DFKM01000039.1:2242-3582 GCA_002373555.1 Lachnospiraceae bacterium UBA3645 | reverse complement strand
AAGCCATGCGGCTGTTTGCCGTATCGCATCCGGATGTCCAGATCGTCCCCCTATTCCAATATGAAAACGGCGTGGAGTCATTCCTCCGGGAAGAAGCAGACATTCTGTTTGCCCTGAAGGAACAGACACGGCAGATCCCGGGCATCACAGTGCATGACCTCTATACAAGCCATATTTACCTGATTGCACAGACAGACGATCCGTTGGCCCGGAAAAACCTGATCCACGAGGAAGATCTGTATGACAGGACCCTCATGGTGGGCGGCGGATCTCCCGATGCGCTTCGGGCTGTCCAGCATCGTCTGATCTCCTCCGGCAGGATCGACTATTTCAACAGCGCGGATCATGACACCACACTGACCAATGTTGCCGCCGGGAAGGGGGTCTGCCTCGCCCCGGGGTTCCTGAACGACCACAGCGGGCAGTTTGCCTGGGTTCCCTTCGATTGTAAGGAAAACTTCTCCTGTGTTCTCTGTACGCACAAAACGGATAACCGGGAAAGTCTTGCTGATTTTATCCGCCAGCTGAAAATGCTCTATAAAGAGGCGGTGGCTGTACCTTTCTGATTTCGACAAGTCAAATGAAAACAGCCCTGAGTTTTCCCTCAGGGCTGCCGTCATTTATCATGTTCTGTTTTTTAATAGAGTTTTGCGCCGGCCGGGATATGCGGATCCACCATCAACAGATGGAGCTTCTCCTCGCCCTTTTCCGTATGCACGGCGGAAATGAGCATACCGCAGGACTCGATGCCCATCATCTTTCTGGGCGGCAGGTTCGTGATCGCAATGCAGGTCTTTCCGATCAGCTCTTCCGGCTCATAGTAAGCGTGGATGCCGGAAAGGATGGTGCGGTCGGTGCCGGTGCCGTCATCCAGCGTGAACTGGAGCAGTTTTTTGGACTTCGGAACCGCGATGCAGTCCTTGACTTTCACAGCGCGGAAGTCAGACTTCGAGAAGGTCTCGAAATCGACGGCATCTGCAAAGAGCGGCTCGATCTCAACCTTGCTGAAATCCGGTTTTTCCGCAGAAATCAGCGGTGCACCTTCAATTGCAGATGCAGCAGGTGCAGCATCCTTGTCCTCTGCAGCTTCTCCCGCTGCGTGATTTTCTTCGCTTCCGGTCTTTAATGATTTCATCGTCGGGAACAGCAGCACGTCTCTGATCGCCTGGGAATCCGTCAGCAGCATCACCAGTCTGTCGATGCCGTAACCGATGCCTCCCGTAGGCGGCATACCGATCTCCAGCGCATTCAGGAAGTCCTCATCGGTATGGTTCGCTTCCTCATCGCCGGCGGCAAAAGCCTCCTCCTGTGCCGCGAAACGTTCCCTCTGATCGATCGGA
>DFKM01000039.1:0-2172 GCA_002373555.1 Lachnospiraceae bacterium UBA3645 | reverse complement strand
CGTTCAGCTCGGAATAGGCGTTGCACATCTCTCTTCCGTAAATATACAGTTCAAAACGTTCCACGTAATCGGGATCGTCGGGTTTTTTCTTGGTCAGCGGGGAGATCTCGATCGGATGATCCGTCACGAAGGTCGGCTGGATCATCTTCTCCTCGCAGAATTCATCGAAGAACAGATTCAGGATATCGCCCTTCTTATGGCGCGCTTCGTAAGCCACGCCCTTCTCGTCTGCGATCTTCTTTGCTTCCTCATCAGACTTGATCCCGGCGAAATCAACGCCTGCGTACTTCTTCACGGCATCGATCATGGTGATGCGTTCAAAAGGCTTCGCCATATCGATTACAGTCCCGTTGTAGCTGATCACGGCGCTTCCGCAGACCTTCTCAGCCAGATAGCGGAACATGCTCTCGGTGAGTTCCATCATGCCCTCATAATCGGTATAGGCCTGATAGAGCTCCATCAGCGTGAACTCGGGATTGTGGCGGGTATCCACACCCTCGTTTCTGAAAACGCGGCCGATCTCATAGACGCGCTCCAGACCGCCCACGATCAGTCTCTTCAGATACAGCTCCAGGGAGATGCGCAGCTTCATATCCTCGTCCAGCGCATTGAAATGCGTCTCGAACGGTCTGGCTGCAGCACCGCCGGCGTTCGCCACCAGCATGGGCGTCTCCACCTCGATGAAATCCCTGCCGTCCAGGAACTTCCGGATCTCCTTGATGATCTGTGATCTTTTCACAAAGACTTCCCTGGATTCGGGATTCATGATCAGATCGACATATCTCTGACGATAGCGGAGATCGGTATTGGTGAGCCCGTGGAATTTCTCCGGGAGCACCTGCAGGCTCTTGGAAAGAAGCGTCAGCTCCTCGGCGTGCACGGATTTTTCACCGGTCTTGGTCGTAAATACAAAGCCTTTTACCAGGATGATATCGCCGATATCCATCTTCTTGAAATCCTTATAGGATTCCTCGCCGATGGAGTCTCTGGCGACGTAGATCTGCAGATCGCCCAGACGGTCGCGGATATTGCAGAACGAAGCCTTGCCCATGACGCGTTTAAAGAGCATGCGTCCGGCCAGGGAAACGGTCTTTCCCTCCAGTTCATCATATCTTTCTCTGATCTCGGTCGTGTGATGCGTGACTTCCGCCTTGGTGATGCGGAACGGATCTTTGCCCGCAGCCTGCAGCTCGGCGAGCTTATCCCTGCGGATCTGTCTGATCTGGTTGAGGTCCTGTGCCTGATTTCCTTTTCCTTCGTTCTGTCCTGCCATGCTTAACCCGCTTTCTGAATTTCTACTACTCTGTACGTCATGGTGCCGGCCGGTGTCTCCACCTGCACTTCATCGCCGATCTTCTTTCCCATCAGGGCCTTGCCGACAGGAGACTCGTTGGAGATTTTCATCTGGCGGCTGGAGGCCTCGGTGGAACCGACGATCGTCATCTCGATATCCGCATGCTCCTCCAGAAAATGCACGAGCACCTTGCATCCGATGCTGATCGTGTTCGTATCGACCTCGTCGGAATCGACGACTTCCACATTCTTCAGAAGCTTTTCCAGCTCCTCGATGCGGGCCTCCACGTCGCGCTGCTCATCCATGGCTGCATCATACTCGGCGTTCTCGGAAAGATCGCCCTGGGCTCTCGCTTCCTTCAGCTTCTGGGAGATCTCTTTCCTCTTATATACCTTAAGATACTCGAGTTCCTCTTCGGTCTTTAAAAGACCGGCTCTGGTCATGATATTTTTCTCGGCCATCTTTTCATTCCTCTCTTTTCCTTCGGCAAAAAGCCGGAAATAGTCACGAAATGACAGGCAAACGAAACCGCCTGCCTGTCATTGTAACTGCTTTTGGATTGTACCCCATTTTAGCTTTATTAAACGGCCTTGTCAAGACGTTTCATGGCCATATTTCACGTATTTACGCCGTTCTCAGTGCTCTTTCATGACATATTTCAGAAGAAGGAGCAGCGCGATGATCATAGCTGCGCCGACCAGGAAGCTGATGATCGCATTCTGTGTGACGGCGGCAATGATAAATGTGAAGAAGCTGACGGCTGCGACCGTGATCGCATAAGGCAGCTGTGTGGATACGTGATCGATATGCTCGCACTGGGCGCCGGCGCTCGCCATGATGGTCGTATCGGAAATGGGCGAGCAGTGGTCGCCGCAGAC
>DFKM01000231.1 GCA_002373555.1 Lachnospiraceae bacterium UBA3645 | reverse complement strand
GTGTTTTGATGGGGAATCACTTAAACTGATAAGTGGGCAGAGTTCTGCTTAGAAGGGAGCGTATATGGATAAGGAACTGAAGACGACACCGGAGCACCGCGAGCGCGTGCGCACTTACGAACAGCAGCACGACCGCTTCACGATCATAGCGACCAAAGGGACGCGCGATCGGATCCAGGCGCTGGGTCTCGACTGCACGCCGGCGATGTTTGCAAAGTTTGCTACTGAATTTATGCTGAACTACTGCGAAAGGAGAAAGCACGATGCTGTCAATTGATTTAATGGACCCTGATTGCGTGGAAAAAGCAGTCTCTTATATGAATGCTAAAAGAGCAATTGAAAACCCAGCCGACATGATCAACGACCGCACCTTTACCAGAGCCGACGAGACGGCAGCTCTTCAGAAGATTCGCGCGATCCTGGAGAAGCTGCCGGAAGACAGTTATGTGAAAACTGCTTTCACCGGCTGCGTAGGCCTCGCTGAGTACAATATTCGTAACGATTTCTTATTATCATATCCCGCCAGGATCGAGCACCTGGAGAATCTACTATATGAAAGGAGCGTCAAATGAGTTATACTTTTGCGCCCGTGGATCACGACAAAGATGAACTTATATGCGAGTTTACCAACTTCGAAGAGGCGGTAACTTATGCAGAAGAACATAATTGCGATTGTATAGCAGTGCTGTGGTACGATCTCGGACTTGATCCATCAGTTGTTGATACCATAATTAAAAACGCGGATGGCGCATGGATCGCCGTCTCCGATCAGAACGAAAGAAGGTATTAAATGGCATTATTTGATTTTTTCCGCCGGAGAAATAAATCGGCACGGCCCGCCGGAGAGCCGGCACCGCAGCGCGGCGTCCGCGGCTTCTTCTCCCGTTTATTTAACAGGGTGCGGCCTGCTGCAGCTGCAGCTCCGGAACCGGAGTATGAAGAGCCGGAGCCGGAACCGTTCGACCTCTTCGAGGACCTGGAAGACGAATACGCGCCGCCAGCTCCGGAGCTTCCAGCGATGGAAGAAGTCGGAGAGCCTGCCGACGATCTGGCGCAGGTTACCACGACGAGTGACTCCAACCTTCTGGATCGCTATGGCGATATGCTCAATAAGATGATTGAAAAGGGATATATCGACGACTTCAAAAATAAGGAAGATGCCGCCGAATTTCTCCGCGTTCTCTCATCTGAAGCATGGGAAGAGGCCCATGCATACTGGTATAGTGTCGAGGCTCTCGGTCAGATCCAGGACGCGATCGAGCGCGGAGCAACGGCCGGCGGTCTGCAATCTGAGTATAACAAACAAGTCGAAAAAAAAAGCAACAACTATTTGAGCACGTGGGACGCTTGGCTGCGGGTGGAAGACTGACCGCAGCAGCTTAAATAGTTGCTTCGATCTGGCTCACGCAGAAAGGAGATACTATGCGCGACTTGTTTGTTCCTGTCACAGTGGACGGCAAAGAGCTGCCGCAGCTGGAGCATGTCTATACACCGGACGAGCTGCCGCTGCTTGATCTGTTGCTGAACTGCAAAGAGTCCACGACAAGATCCAGAAAAAGACCAGGACATGAAAAATATTATAAGATCCATTACCTGGAGATCCCGTGCGCGTTCGATATCGAGACGACAAACATTTGTCGGCGCACCAAAGAAGGGCGCGTAGATCCCGATCACCGGCCTTATGCTTTTATGTATCATTGGCAGATGTGTATCGGCAAGTATGTAACGTTTGGCCGCACCTGGGAAGAGTGGCTGCACGCGCTGGACGTGATCCGCGACAGAATGCACCTGTCAGACGACACGCGTCTTGTGATATGGGTCCATAACCTGCCGTTTGAGTTCCAGTTTTTCCGCCGGTTCGTGAATGTCACGGAAGGATTTTATAAAGAGCCGTATAAACCACTTAAAGTGGTGATCGACGGTGGAATAGAGTTCCGCGACTCTCTCGCCCTCTCTAATATGTCACTGGAGCAATTCTGCAAAAATTCCGCCGGCTGCATTCACTGGAAGGCGGAAGGCGACCTGGATTATAACCAGATCCGGACCGCCGCGACTCCGCTTTCGGGGAAAGAACTCGGCTACTGTTACAACGATGTTGCTGGCCTGTCCGAATGCATCGCGGCGAGGATGAAGGAAGACACGCTGGCCAGTATGCCGATGACGTCCACCGGATATGTTCGGAGAGACTGCCGGAATGAAATGCGGAAGAACAGGAATAACCGGCGCATGTTTCTGGAATCGGCGCTTCCTGCGGATCTCTATCTTATGTTTAAGGAAGCATTCCGCGGCGGTAATACGCACGCGAACGCTGCGATGGCAAACAGGACGATAAAGGGGCCGATCTATTCTTACGACATAACAAGCAGTTATCCGGCCGTAATTATGGAAGAATATTATCCCATGAGCGCATGGAGTGAATACAGCATCGAAGACCAGATGGATAATGATCCAAACATGGAACGATATTGTTATATCTTCCAGGTCCTGATCGAAGACGCGGAGTATATCGGAAACTGCGGTATCCCTTATATTTCCATCAGCAAGTGCAGCCATATCACAGAAGGTTCGGACTACCAGGAAGACAACGGCCGGATCAGAAGGGCCGCATACTTGGAAATGACGATCCTTGAGATCGACTGGAAGATCATCCGGAAGACTTACAAAATGTCAGCTTACCGGATCCGGAATATGTATGCAGCGCGCCGCGGGCAGCTGCCGGCGGAGTTCAAAAACGTAGTTATGGAATACTTCCGGCAGAAAACAAAGCTGAAAGGTCTGGAAGATCCGGACAGCGTCTATCTGTATGGCAAGTATAAAAGCTTGCTGAATGCGTGCTTTGGAATGACCACGACGCGGCTGGATATGGACATGGTCCTATATGAGCCGGACCACGAGCTGGAGTTTACAGTCGAGGGAAAAGGACTGGAAGAACTATTGCAGAGATTCTACAAAAGTAAAAATAGTTTCTTGCCCTATCAATGGGGGGTATATCACGGCACACGCCCGCGCTCGCCTTGAAAAGATGCTTCAAGTGATCGGTCCGGATGTCATCTACTGCGATACAGACTCCATCAAATTTATTGGGAATCATAAGGGCGATTTCAAAAGAGCAAATATGGAGCTGCAGAAGATGGCGGAAGACGCCGGCGCCTACGCGGACAATGACCAGGGAAAACGATACTATCTGGGAACATGGGATCCCGAACATGAAATGACCAGATTTAAAACGTTAGGATCCAAAAAGTATTTATATGAGATCGAGGAAAATGGCAAGAGGACGATATTTTCCACGATCGCCGGCGTGAAGAAAAAGCGCGGCAAAGAGTTCTTTAATAAGAAGGGATTCGAGGCATTCAGGAACGGCACCGTGATCGAAAACTCCGGCCACCTGGTAGCATATCGAAATAACGACCAGATTCACAAAATAATGATTAAAGGCTGCGAAATGACGACGGCCTCTAACCTGGCGCTGGTCGATGATACTTACACATTGGGCGTCACTCCTAAATATCTGGAGTTGCTAAAGTCACTGATGGATAACATTATTATTTATCAAAAGGAAGGAGAATTGTAAAATGTCATTCGCAGCAAAACACAACAAGGGAGCAAAGTTTTCCATCGATACTACCGGCTATTCTTATAAGAAGATCGCCGACGTTGTCGGAGACAACGGGATCGAGCACACCTATACGGTCGCGGCTCTCTTCATCAATACGAAGGGGAAGTTTGACGACCATCCCGTCGCGGTGCTGCCGCAGATCGAGGCGCTGGTCGATCTGCCCTCTCATATGACGGACGAGGTCCGGCAGATCCTTGGAGATCCGGACGACTGCGCGGCGATCGAGGCAGGCAAGGTCGGTATCCGGTTCGAAAAGTACACAAGCAAGACTTACAACCGCGAGTGCCTCGGCTGCAGGTGGGTAGATATCCAGTAATGCGCTGGTACAGGATTTCAGAGAGGGCGGACAAGCTCCGCCCTCTTAACTTTATTATCGGCGGCCGCGGCATCGGGAAAACATACGGCACAATGGACTACCTGCTGCATAAGGGGCAGCCGTTTATTTACCTTCGGAACAAAGACACGCAGCTTGCGGAATGCAGCACGGACTTCGGGAATCCTTTTAAGAGGTGGAACAGGGACCACGAAAAGGACATCCGGATCCTGACGGAGCGGAAGCATTCTATTATTTATGACTGCACTGATCCGGATGATAAGAAGCCGATCGGCTACGCGGTCGCGCTCTCAACGTTTGAGAATCTGCGCGGCGTGGATCTTTCGGACGTGCAATATGTTCTTTTTGATGAGTTCGTGGAAAAGGAAAAGCTGAAATTTCAGCAATTCGAAACATTTGCCAACTTTTATGAAACAGTAAACAGGAACCGCGAGCTCCTGGGAGAAAAACCGCTGCAGGTGATCTTTTTGTCGAACGCGCAAAAGCTGGGGAATGAGATCCTCGCCGGATATGGCGTGATCCCGATCATTGAACAGATGATGAAGAAAGGCCGCGAGGAATACCAGGACCGCTTACTATATGTCAATCTCCCGCGCTCGGAAGTCTCGGAAGCGAAACGAGAAACGGTCAATTATAAGCTGACCGAGGGCACACAGTACTACCAGGAAGCGATCGACAACTATTTCGCGCATGATTCCTTCGCGGATATCAAAAAGCTGCCGGTAAATGAATATACGCCGGTTGTCAGGATCGACGATATTTATATATGGAAGCACAAGAGCACCGGAAGACTTTATTGCTGCCGGTCCGCGTCAAACCGCATTCCGGAGTTTACCAGTCGTGACTCGCTCTCTCCCTTCCTTCGCCGGTACGGGATGCAGATGCGCGTGATGCTGGCGGATGGAAAAATGGACTTCTCGGAGTTTTTGATCAAGTCCAAAATTTTGGACTTATTGAAGTGATTTTAAATTATCTGACAATTTATTGAATTGTCTGAAAACTTTACTTATAATAAAAGCAGGTCAGCCGCAGGCAAAGCGAGGAATCGTGCGGCAGGTCTGCCACCAGTGACCTGCGGGACCTTTACCGGTCCCGCTTTTATTTGCCTCTTGCAGAGGGACTGCTTTTATCTCCTTTTTTGTCGCCGGCGTGTCTTTACTCCATGGGACCGCCGGCATTTAAAGAAAGGACACTGTTATGGATGTTGTACAGATGATCCAGGCGTTCGGCTTCCCTATCGCGGGATGCTGCGCTATGGCATGGTATGTGAAATATATCACGGACCAGAATAACGCGCGCATCGATGCGATGAACAAAGAGCATCGGGATGAAGTGAACCGTCTTTCATCGGTCCTGGAAAATAACACACTGGCAATACAGAAACTAACAGACTATATCACTCTGGGGCATGACGATGGCCGTTAGGATAGTGCACGCATCCAAAGATGAATATGGGAATTACTCCCGCGGCATCGCCGGCGACCAGACGGGACAGGAAGTGTGCCAGCGTAACTGGTACGACAGGCCCTGGGACGTTGTAGCGCGTCCAAAGTATGACTATATCGCGCGCTATACTGCGACGGTCGCGGCGATCCTGGCAGCGTCTCCAGCGATCGGATACGACCAGGGCGACCGGCTTTCCTTATATAAAGCGTGCTCCCTTATCAAGTGGGATATTAACAGAATAAATGAGCTGACGCCGTGCGAGTGTGACTGCAGCTCTTTTATTGCAGTAGTGCTGCAGTTCGCAGGCATTGAGATCCCGTCCAACGTATGGACCGGCAACCTGGAATATTATTTATCTCTTTCCGGCTTTTACACGCTGATCTATGAACAGGAAGTCCGGAAGAGCGACCGGAGGCTTAGGGCCGGAGATATCCTGATCAACCGCGTCCACCATGTTGCAATCGCTATCACGAACGGATCGGAAGCAACGCTGGATGTTATGTACACCGCTTTTGTTAATGTAAGCAGTTTTCTGCAGGTCCGGACGTCTCCGGAGATCAATAATAACGAGTACAAGATCGGCGGCCATTCCATCAGACTGCCGCCCGGCCTTCGGGTGATCATATGCGAAGAATCGGGAGAATGGGGCAGACTTTACGACCTGCCCGGCTGGGTAAATCTAAAATACCTGACACGGGGGAAGATCAATGGATTATAAGGAATTTATGCAGCTGTCCGAAGAGGACAGGGAGCAGGCATATATCAGCCTGGAAGATTTCAACACGGTAACAGCGGAGCGCGACTCATTTAAAACCGAAAATGAATCGCTCCGGAAACAGAATAAAGAGCTGGCGGAGAGCGAAAAGAAGACCAAAGAATTAAACTTTACGCTTGCCCGAAAGCTCGACACCGGCAGCGAGGCGAAGGATCCCGTCGAGCTGCTCCATGACATGTTTAATTAAGAAAGGGGCAAATTTATGACCACAGAACAGATCTATCAGCTTGTAAACGCAGTAAATAAACAGGCGTTCGGCGATCAGGCACTGGCCGTTTCCGATCTCCAGGGCCTTATCTCCCTGGGCAATACGGTCCTGTCTTCCAGCGTGAACACGGAAGCGTTCCTGAATACGCTGGCTCAGAGGATCGGGCAGACGATCGTACGTTATAGGGCATACAGAAACAAGCTGCAGGACATGGTCCTGACCGATTTCGAGTATGGCGCGATCCTTCAGAAACTGTATGTGTATATGCCGGAAGCGGAAGCCGATCCGATGTATGCGCTCACTGACGGCCAGAGCATCGACCACTATGAAGTGAAAAAGCCTGTTGTCGACCAGAAGCTCTTCGTCACCAGGACCCCTTATATGTTCATGGTAACGATCCAGCGCCAGACGCTGAAAGAGGCATTTCTTTCAGAGGCCGGAATGGGCGCGCTGATCAGTGCGATCTATGGCCAGGTAAGGAATAAGATCGAAGCGACACTGGAGAACCTCGGCCGCCTTACGATCGCTGCCGGCGTCGCGGAAGCATCCGCATCGCAGGAAGTCAAACTGGTAACTGAGTATGTCGCAGCTTCCGGCCAGACCGTGACCGCGGCGACCGCGCTTACAAATGAAGGATTCCTTCGCTATGCGATCCGCAGAATCAAGGAAGTCATGGACGACTTCACGGATATGTCCGTCCTGCATAACGACGGCAGCCTGGAGACTTTCACGCCTTACGAGGACCAGCGGATCCGCATCATCAGCAAACTGGAGCGCGCGCTGGAAACGACTGTAGAATGGGCTGCTTTCAATGAGCAGTATGTAAAGCTGACCGGATACACTAAACTTAATTTCTGGCAGTCAGAGCAGTCTCCTTACTCGATCGATGTTAAGCGACCTTCCGACGGGACAGAGGTCACGATCGACAACCTCGTCGCTGTAGTCCATGACAGAGACGCGCTCGGCATTTATCAGGAGTATGAAGAGATCCTGACGACTCCGCTGAATGCAAAAGGTAATTATTTCAATCAGTATTGGCACAGAAAGGACGCGCGGCTCCTGGATACTTCGGAGAACCTCGTTTACTTCACTCTGAATTAAGAGGTGAGATATGGCAACCGCTACATTTTACACGACGGCAAAGCGGCATAACTCGACCGCGATCCCGACCGGCGGCACTGTCATGGATGTGTACTTAAAAGATGGGAGTGACCTGCTCACTCCCACTTTTAAAATCAATCATTCCGGCGTGCCAAACTGGTCCATGATGCAGTTTGAGGGCCGCTACTATTTCATCACCGGAATCACGTCACTGCGCCAGGATCTCTGGGAGATCGCGGCGGCCGTCGACGTGCTCGCAACTTATAAAGCGGCCATACAGGCGAGCAGCCAGTTCGTGATCTATGACACTGCCGCAAACAGCGAGATCATCGACGACCGTCTGGCCGTGAAGACGAGCGCGAGCGAGGCGATCAATTCCACGCCTGTTCCGGACATCAGTTCAACCGGATCATATGTGCTTTCCGTGATCGGAAGAGGCGGCACGGCGTCCTGGATCCTTCCGACAACCGTAAACCTTACTGATCTGATAACGGCATCGGTCGACAATGTTCTCGGCAGCGTCCCGCCGACGCAGCCGACAGTTATGGAGCAGATCGCCGCGTCGCTGGATTATCTTAAGGGCGTATTTGTACAGATCTTAGCCAGTGGCAAAGCACCGGAAGCGGTGCGCAGCTGCTACTGGCTGCCGTGGACTCTTTCCGGACAGAACGGCCGGATCTATCTCGGGGATTATGACAGCGGAATCAATGGTGAAAAGATCGACCCGCCAATAATGACTGTCGGGGCTTCGGTCACGATCCCCTGGCAGGCGAGCGACTGGAGAAGAAACGCGCCATATCATCAGATCTATTTATATCTGCCGTTTGTGGGCGTGATCAATATCCCACCCGCGGCCATTATGGGATGCACAGCGTTAAATGCGAGATATGCGCTGAACAAACTGGATGGATCCTTATCGGTCCGCGTGACCGCCGGAAGTCTCGGCAGTGAAAGGGAGATTGGAACATACAGCGCACAGACGGCCGTATCTATTCCGATCGGATCCTCTAATATTTCGCCGGCACAGATGTTTAACAGCCTGCTATCCGGAGCGGGTGCGGTCGCCGGTGTAGTAGCCGGAGCTCCTGCCGCGGGGGCCGGTGCGATCGCCGCGCTTACTGCAGCAACCAGGGGCGCGCTTGTCGGCACGCCGTCCGCGATCGGCGGGGGCGGCGGCGGGGCTGCAGCCGGTCACACATTAAGTGTTACATGCGTAACAGTATTTCATGATACTAATGTTTCGCCCGCCAGCATATCTCCTGCGATCGGGACACCGGCATTTGCATATAAATCTCTTTCCGGCCTGTCCGGATATGTGCAGACACACGGCGCGTCAGTTTCGGGAAATATGACCGATACGGAAAGGGAAATGATCAACAGCTTATTAAACGGAGGTATCTACATTGAATAGCAAATGGGAGCCGGTTGCGTATGACGACCTGAAGCGCCAGTTTTTCGCGGAACGGTCGCGGGACGTGGACGGCGTCGCCAACCAGAGCACGTTCTACCACAGCCGGCGGCTGCTCCGGCAGCTGTTCGGCCGTTTTAAGTTTACAATGCCGGACGCGTGGCCGCTCGATTATTTCCTGTCTAATTTATTTATCGGCGGGGAGATTTGCATCACGGACACTGCCGCGGGCGTGATCCCGCTCAGGTGCGGGCATGCCGGCATAAATATGTATAACGAACCGACAGAGTGCATCATCGCGAATCCGGTGCTCGGAGAAATGCGGCGCACGATCGGCGAAGACTGCAGCCTGATCCGTATCAATCCGGATTATTCCGGCGTGATGGATATCATAAACAGGTATGCGGCACTTCTCGCCATGTGCGACAGCTCGATGGCTGTCACACTGATGAATGCAAAAGTCGCATTTATCGGAATGGCGACCAGCAAGACGCAGGCGAACACCATGAAAAAGATGTATGACAAACTGTCCATGGGAGAGCCGGCCGTTTTTGTAAACGCGGACGCGGTAAACAAAGAGAATTTCTGGTTCAACAACGTAAAACAGAATTTTGTCGGCAACGAGATCCAGCAGCTCCGGCGCATGATCCAGAATGATTTCTTAACAGAGATCGGTATCAATAACGCGAACCTGGAAAAGCGGGAGCGCTTAAACCTCGACGAAGTAAATGCTAATAACGAAGAGATCCACTGCAATGTGCAGCTATGGCTCGACAATATCCGCGAAGGATTTAAAACAGCAAACAGCCTATACGGCCTTGATCTCAAAGTGGAATTGAGGGAATGGGAAAATGAACTTTCAAAACCAGATAGATTATCTGAAACAGTTTGATCGATCGGACATGCTGGAAGGAGTGGAAGTCCCTGCACCGCTGCAGGCGGAGACACTGAAGACACAGATCGTCTTCCGGTGCGGACTGCTGGAGCCGCAATACTCGGAACCGGTGATCATGCAGACCGCAATCGCGCAGTTCTTCAAAAGGGAGCAGTGGAATATTACCCACCTGGTAAATATTATTCTTGCGGAATACTCTCCCATTGAGAACACGGACCGGTACAGCGAGCACACAAACAGCACCGACAGCAAAAGGACCGTGACCAGCACCGGCAGCGGAACCGATACGCATTCCGGAACAGATAAGCGCAGCGTCGAGCACTCCGGAAAAGACCAGCGGGACGAAAGTCACTCCGGCACGGACGAAAGAGAAGAGACGCACAGCGGCACAGACGAAAGAGAAGAGCAGCACAGCGGCACGGATGAAAGAGACGAGCAGCACAGCGGAACCGATTCGACGACGAACACCGTCAGCGCTTTTAATTCTTCTGCTTATCAGCCGGACAGCAAGTCTGACGTCCTGAACGGTCACAAGATCGACGATGATCTCAGCTATGGCCATAAGATCAATGATGATACGACATATGGCCATAAGATCAATGATGATACGACATACGGCCATAAGATCGACGATGATCTCACATACGGTCACAAGATCGAAGATGATGTCACATACGGACATAAGATCGCAAAGAGCGACAGCAGGAGCACGACGGACTCCGGAACCGGAAGCGACACGTATACGGAGCACACGCACGGGAACATCGGCGTAACGACGAACCAGGAAATGATAAACCAGGAGCTGGAGCTTCTCCGGCACTTCGATATTTATGACTGGATCGCCGCGAAACTCGAAAACGAACTTTTCATTCAGGTATATTAAGAAAGGGGTATAGTTATGGCTTATTTTGAATTTCCGCATACCAGGACATATGATTCTGATCTTGGCTGGATCATCCGGAATATGAAGCAGCTGGTCGATGAATACGGGCAGCTGGCGGCATATGAAGTGATGCACAAAAAGGAATATAAAGAACTGTATGAGCAGGTGCAGGCGCTGGCCGCAAGCCTGATCGACGTGATCGTTCCCTGGGATCCCGGTTATGAGTATTCCATCTATACGATCGTAGAATATGAAGGAACAAACTATATAGCACTTAAGGACGTCCCGATCGGGATCAACATCACCAATACGGAATACTGGACGCCTGCTAATACGATTGTTGAGCAGATAAACGCGATCGGCGCAAGCGTGGGAGATCTGCAGCGTGAAGTAAAAGCAATGGAAGGCGTGCGGATCGGCTTCCCGTCCTTTGGTCATGGATACGAAGGAAACAGCGGACTTTGCACCTGGGCACGGCTGGAAAACGGAAATTTTGTTATCTTCGACTTCGGCCTTCCGGATGTATTCGCTACGATCCGCGACCTTCTCGTCGAGGCCGGCTGCACGAAGATCCAGGCAATGATTCTCTCGCATTACCATCTGGATCACCGCAGCGAACCCCTGTATTGGGTATCTTCGCCGTTCGATATGAGTGAAACAGTGTTTTATTTCCCTCTTGCCACAAGCACATTCGAAGCAAGCGCGACATCGCTTGCAGAATGGCAGGGCGCTTTTCCGCAGAACACTTTTATCTTCCCTGATGAAAACAGCGTTTACAACGTGGATACCGTAACGCTGCGCTTTAATAATTGCGGACCGGCTGCGCTTGCTTATTACGAAGAGCATACGCCGACCGATTATAATCAGTTTTCCATGGTAACAACGCTGGAGTATATGGGACTTAGGTATTTATCCACGGGCGATATCGGCAACTCCGGCATGGACTACTGGCGCAGCCTCGGCACAATGCAGCACGTGGATGTAATGACCGCGCCGCATCACGGTACAAACCCGTCCATGCTGCAGGATAACTCGTCACGGATCCTGAATCCAAACTATATATGGATCCCGAATAATAAAGAATCTTTCAACCGGTACGGCGATCAGGAGCCGATGCTTGCATACTGCGCATCACTCGGCGCAAGGATAGCGTCACAGTTTATGGAAGAGGAAGGCTATTATCAGATGGCCTTTACGCACGCCGGCATGACGGAGCCGGGGCTTAATTTCCTGCCTTATTATGCATTTAACAGTCTTTCATATTATGCAAATGTATATGTAGATGGAAGCTATACCGGTGAATACCAGAACGGCAACCAGGAAACACCGTTCAGCAGTCTGATCGGTGCGCTGGATAAAGCGGGCGGCTTCCCGTTAAATATTCATGTCAGTAACCTGTCAATGCTGGGCGTAAATACATATATTAACACGAAAGAAAACATCAATATCGTATTTGATCCTGCCACCTGCGAATTTAATTACTTTTTTATCATTTCCTGCCGGTATGTGACAATTGAGGGCCTCAAATGCGCTACATTCCGGTTAAACGGCTGCGCCGGCGTAACGCTGAAGAATGTAGAAGTAACTAATTCGAGCACACAGGCACAAGTCTCACAGAGCGCCGGCTGCATCATCGACGGTATTAACTTTACCGATGCAGTAAACGTACCGAACTATGTAATGAACATACAGAGATCCTATATCACAATAACCGGCACCTGCCGCTGCTATACCGCCTTTAATACCGCCGCGATCAACCTGATCGACTCAGTTGTAAATACTGCACTTGGTACAAATTTCCTGGCAAATACCAGTAACCAGGGAGACGTATTTAATATTCAGCGCAGCCAGACGATCGGCAATACAAGAGGAAGCTCCGCCAATCTGGCGCGCCTCTTCACTGTACAAAGCGGTGTCCTGATCGGATACGACACGACACTCAGCAAGCCGGTTTCAATCAGCCAGGACGGCGTAATTCCGTTAACATAACTGAAACATCCTCGAAACTCTCAAAGGGCCGGCAATCGCCGGTCCTTTTTAAGTGATTCCCCATCAAAACAC
>DFKM01000024.1 GCA_002373555.1 Lachnospiraceae bacterium UBA3645 | reverse complement strand
GAGCTCCGGGTGGAGCTGAAAAGGTCGCTCCAATATAAACAGATCCGGACGTATCACATCGACATCGAAGACGACGGCATCCCGGAACAGATGGACGCAGTCGCCGAAGGGGTCCGGAGCTTCTGGGAATCTTATATCGAGACGGATACAGAACCGCCTGTCATAGCGGTCCTGTAACCATACAAGGAGGGAGAAAAGAGAAATGGCAAATGAGCTTGTAATCAAGTTCACGACATCACCGGGAACGGTGGACGAAAACATCGCACAGGTCAGAGCACAGGTCCAGCAGTGGCTGGCAGACTTCGGAGATCTGGACAGCTACACGGACGAACAGATTCCGGAACTGAACGAGAGGCTCGCGGATCTTCGCAAGGGCCGGAAGATCATCGACGACGAAAGGAAGAGAATCAAGAAGACCTATCTTCAGCCGCTGGAAGACTTCGAGGCGAAGGTGAAGACGATCACCACCGAGATCGACAGCTGCATCAGCACCGGCAAGAGCCGGCTGGACGACTACCAGAGCAGGAAGGACGCAGAGAAGAAGCGGGCCATCACAGAATGGTGGAATGCAAACAGGCCGACCGGCATCGAGATCGACATCTCACAGGTCTGGTCCGATAAGTTTCTGAACAAAACAGGAGAAGGCGTCCACTGGCAGGAGATCCTGCAGGAGAAGGCAGACAAGATCAGGAGTGACCAGAAGATTCTGACGGAGATCCTGCTGGCTGACAACGAGAAGGGCAACTTCATGGTCCCGGACTACATGAGGACCCTGGACATCGGAACGTCACTGGCGAATTGGGAAAGACACCAGGCAGAGAAGGCACGGTATGCCGAGCAGATGAGAAGAGCGGAGGAGGCCTTCCTCGAGGCAGAGCGCCGCGCACAGGAAGCAGCAAAGGCACGAGCCGAGGAACAGGCCGCGAAAGTGGAAACGCCGCAGGAAACGGCTGAAACAGCGCCACAGACGGTCAAGCTGTACACACTCACGTTCCGGATGGTGGACGTTCCGGAGGAAAAGGTCCGGCTGCTGAATCATTTCCTGCACGACAACGGAATCAAGATCAAGGTCACAGAAAAGACCATCAGGGAGGAATGACAATGTTCGAAATTGAAAAGATAAGCTCCGGACAGGAACAGCGTTATGGCGATTTCTTCCGGAAGTACAGCGTCAAATCAGACGAACCGATCGAGCAGGTCGCTGAGAATTGTCTTAAACACTACGGCCGCCAGCTGCCGCCGGAAGCGGAATGGAAGCAGAACATCCGCATCGGCGCAGCGCACGGCGATGATCCAGGCTATTACTTCGCCGGATGCTACACGCTGACCGTCATCGGCAGCGATGCCGGCATCACAGAATATTTGTTCAAAATCAGAGAGCCATACGCAGATTAAGGAGGGACGAAAGATGGCAGTCAATAACAAGATCACAGCAAAAGCACCGGCAACAACACAGGAAAGCGCGATCGTCTTTCGCGCAGGAGATGAAGAAATCAAGCTGACGAAGGCAATGGTCAAGAATTACCTGGTCTCTGGCGATTCCGCCAGAGTCACCGACCAGGAGCTCACGATGTTTATGATGATGTGCAAAGCAAACAAGCTCAATCCGTGGATCAGGGAAGCCTACTGCATCAAATACGGAGACAACCCGGCGACCATGGTGGTCGGTAAAGAGGCGTTTATTAAGCGCGCTGAGGCTTCTCCGGAATATGACGGAATGACCTCCGGCATCATCGTATACGACCAGGAGGCGGGCTCACTCGAATATCGCCAGGGCATCCTGCGCGTCGGCAACGAGCAGATCATCGGAGGCTGGGCTGAAGTCTTCCGCAAGGATCGGCAGCACTCCACCAGAATCGAGGTCTCCATGGAGGAATATGCAGGCAGGAAGAAGGACGGCAGCCTGAACGGGCAGTGGTCCGCAAAGCCGGGAACCATGATCCGCAAAGTCGCACAGGTCCAGGCACTGCGTGAAGCGTTCCCGACAGCAGTCGGCGGAATGTACACGGCCGAGGAACAGGGACATGAGGAAGAACCGGTGACAATGACTCCGATCGACGCGGAAGTCACGGAAGTAAAGGAAGCACCGAAGGCGCAGCCGAAGCCGGCAAAGGAACCGGAGCCGGTAGAAGAAAGTGACAGCCTGCTCTGATGAAGATAATGACATCACTGGCCTGCACAACGCAGGATCTTCTTGAGGCGAAACACGGCGAGATGCGGATGCTGATCGACAGAGCGCTGGCAGACGTCGCCAGGGACACAATGAACAAGTACAAGGACAGCGGAGATGCTCGGAAGATCACCATCGAGATCACCAGCAAACGCACAGGCGACAGCTTCACTCACGAAGTGAAGATCACTCCGAAGCTGGCCGCATACAGCAACACAGCCGAGGACGACATTCCGGAAGGCCAGGAACAGCTGGATCTTCCGGAGATTGACGAGAACGGCGAGGTCATCGAATGAGGCTGCAGTTCAAGGTACCCGGTGAGCCGGTCGGCAAGGGCCGTCCCCGGTTCGTCCGGGCAACCGGCAGAACCTACACGCCGGAGAAGACGGAAAGATACGAGAATCTGGTGAAGCTGGCCTTCATCAAAGAGTATCCGGACGTGACTCCGATCGACGGGCCGATCTCGGTGGAGATGGTCGCAA